>JACRCT010000906.1 GCA_016218885.1 Deltaproteobacteria bacterium
CGCCACCTACCCATCGTCGATTCGGACCGCAAGCTCGTGGGGATCCTCTCGGAGCGGGATCTGCGAGGACGGTTGGGTGCCGAGCAGCGGGAGTGGGCGCACGCCGCCCGGGAGGCGCTGGAGGAGACGGTCGGGAACCTGATGACCCCCGACCCGGTCCTGCTGCGCGCTGGTACGCCGTTGACTCGGGCGGTCGAGGTGTTCATGGCCGAGCGCATCGGGGCCGTCCCTGTCGTCGACGACGAGGACCACGTGCTGGGGATCCTGTCCTACGTCGACCTGCTGCGCTGGCTGAGGGACCGGGCGGGTGGACGCCCGAAGACCGCAGGGGAGGAAGAGCCCCTCCATCCGCAGCACTGAAGCAGGGGAGCGGCCGGGCCTTCTGGGACCGCCGGTGGTCGGCGGCTTCCATTGAGTCGCTGCGCGGCCAAGGCTTACAGCGAATGGAGAAAGCGCATCACCAATTCGAGGAGCACGTGAGCGAGGTGAAGATGCGGCTCTTCGCTCCCTCGCTCCGGGAGCTGTTCGCGGAGGGGGCCATCGCGCTCGCCGAGGTCGTGGCCGAGTCGGCGCCGGCGGGCGCCGAGGCGGTCGAGCCCGTGGCGGTTCGGGCGCGGGACATCGAGGCCTTGTTGGTCGAGTGGCTCAACGAGCTCGTCTACCGCACCGAGCAGAGCGGCCGCGTCTACACCACGGTGCAGATCGACCGCCTCTGCGAAACGCGGCTCGAGGCGACGATCGGAGGCGCGCTCGCGGGTGCGCTGAAGACCCCGGTCAAAGCGGCCACCTTTCACGAGCTGCAGGTGGTCCCGGTCGACGGAGAAGAGGGTTGGATGGCGTCGGTCGTCCTCGACGTCTAGAGACACCGCTCATGCAAGAGCACATCGAAACGCCCCAGCACGCCACGCCAGAGCGGGGACAGGCCTTCGTGCCCCCGGAGCTCGAGCGCATCGGCGAGGTCCTCTACGAGGTAGCCCCCAGCTTCCGCGCCGACATGCAGGTCCCCGCGCGCGTGTTCGCCGACGAGGAGCTGCTCGAGCAGCTCCGGCGCGACCACAGCCTGGCGCAGCTCGTCAACGTGACGACGCTGCCCGGAATCGCCGCGCCCGCCTTCGGCATGCCCGACATGCACGAGGGGTACGGCTTCCCGGTGGGCGGGGTGGCTGCAACCGAGGCCCCGGACGGGGTGATCTCTCCAGGAGGGATCGGCTTCGACATCAACTGTGGGGTGCGGCTGCTGGCCTCCCGGCTTCGCTCAGCGGACATCGGCCCACGCCTCGAGCCGCTCATGCACGAGCTCAGCCGCAGCGTGCCCGCGGGCTTCGGCCGAGCGAGCCGTCAGCTCGCAGCGACGCCCGAGCAGATGGACCGCATTCTCGACGAGGGCGTGCCCTACCTCGTGCGTGAGCTCGGCTTGGGCTTCGAGGAGGATCTCCCCCACATCGAGTCGCGCGGGCGTCTGCCCTGGGCGAGCGCTCGGGACGTGTCCACTCGGGCGCGCAGCCGTGGGCATGACCAGCTTGGAACCCTGGGCGGTGGCAACCACTTCGTCGAGGTTCAGGTCGTCGACCGCATCCACGAGCCGGCGGCGGCGGCAGCGCTCGGGCTGTCGCTCGACCAGGTGACCGTGCTCATCCACACCGGCTCGCGGGGCCTCGGCCACCAGGTCTGCACCGACTTCCTGCGCCTCATGGACGAGGCGATGGCCCGCTACGGCATCGTCGTTCCCGACCGGCAGCTCGCCTGCGCTCCCTTGAGCTCGCCCGAGGGGCAGAGCTACCTGGGCGCGATGGCTGCCGCCGCCAACTTCGGCTGGTGCAACCGGCAGACGATCGGCGAGCGGGCTCGCCACGTCTTCGCGAGGTTCTTCGGCCCGGCGGGCAAGCTCGACCTCGTCTACGACGTGGCCCACAACACCGCCAAGCTCGAGCGCTACGGCGAGCGCACGCTCTGCGTCCATCGCAAGGGGGCGACGCGTGCCTTCGGGCCCTCGCATCCCGAGACGCCCCAGGCCTATCGAGGCGTCGGGCAGCCGGTGTTCATCCCGGGGAGCATGGGCACCTCTTCGTTCCTCCTGGTCGGCACCGATGAGTCGCCCGAGCTGTCGCTGGGCAGCGCATGCCACGGGGCCGGGAGGGCGATGAGCCGGGCCGCGGCCAAGCGCCAGGTCGTGGGCCATGAGCTTCGCCACCAGCTGACGAGGCAGGGTGTCTGCGTCAGCTGCCGCTCCAACCAGGAGCTCGCCGAGGAGGCGCCGGTGGCCTACAAGGACGTGGAAAAGGTGGTCGAGGTCACCCACCGCGCCGGCCTGGCGCGAAAGGGGGCCCGGTTGCGTCCCATCGGCGTGCTCAAAGGGTAGCTGTCGTTGCTCGTCGGGCGGGCGCAGGGCCTACTGCTGCCGCGACTCGCCTCCGAAGAGCCCGCGAATGCCCTTCTCGAAGAGCTCGCCCGGGGGGCTCTGCTTGAGCAGCTCCCTGGCGACTGCGCCGGAGTCGACGTGCACCTGCGGCGAGTCCAGTGGGCCGGTCAGCGACAGCGGCGCGGCGATGGGTCTGCCGGGGTTGAAGCCGGTGGTCTGCGACAGGAACTGCGGCGAGAGCTGCGCGGTGCCCTGGAGATCCAGTTGCTGGTCGAGCCCGACCGAGCCGGCGATGGAGAGCTCGCCGAAGGTCGAGCGCGCGGTGATCGGGCGTGAGAAGACCAGCTGCCCGTTCTTGACCGTGAAGGAGCCCTGCAGCCCCCGCAGCGGCGTGCTCTGGGAGGCGCCGCTTCCTCCCTGGGCCAGGGCGCTCGACTTGCCGGCGATCTTCAATGCCTCGCCTATCGGGCCTGAGATGGCCTGCGCGAGGTCAGCGGTCATCAGGGCTCCGTCGTTCACCTTGAAGGAGCCCTGGCCGGTCATGCTCTTCTGCAGCTGCGACCATTGGGCCCCCTGGCCGCGAAGGTCGATCTCGCCCTCGAAGCTTCCCGTGAGGGGGCTGGTCCCTGCCACCTGCTGCATCGCCGTGCCCACGTTCACCCCGCCGAGCTGGCCCCGCAGCTCCCAGAGCGGCAGCGGCTGCCGGAGATCCAGACGGGTCCCGGTAGCGCTCAAGGAGCCTCCATAGAGGTCGGCGGTGGCTCTGGAGAGCGTCACGACACCGTCCTGCAGCTGCGCGTCGGCGACCACGTTCTGCGCCGAGAGCTTCTTCACGATCAGCTTGTCGACCTTGAGCTGGCCACGGGCGCCGAGGCTGGCGATCGACTTGCGCATGGAGGCCGGAATGGTCCCGCTCGTGTCCGAGGGGCCCTCCTCCGAGGGGAGCGCGTTCATGAGGACCCCGAGGTCGAGCAGCGGCCCGGCGAGCGAGAAGCTCGCCGTCAGCGGCTTGCCTCGCAACGCTGCCTCGCCGGTGAGGTCCACCACTCCGGGACCGTTGAGCCGCAGATGGGTGATGTCCACCGTTGGCGACGCCGAAGCACCTGGAGGAAGGCGCGCGAGGAAGTCGAACGCGCCGCTGGCCTGCGCGCCGCGCAGTGAGAGCTCCGGCGCGTCGACGTGGCCCTTCACCTGCGTCGCCCCGTCCTTCCCGGTCGTGAGGTCGGCACGCAGGGCGACGGTCCCCGCCGTGAGCGCGTGATCAACGCCCGCCGGCAGAAGCCCGCGCAGATTCGCTACCGAGAGGGGGTCGACGGACAGCGTGCCCGACCATGCCCCCTCCTTCTGTGCGAGCTTGGCTTTGAGGTTGGGCTTCTCCGAGGCCAGCGCCGCGGAGACCTCGAAGCGCATCGCGGGGCCGCCGAGATCCGCAGCGCGCAAGTCGATGTGCCTCATCGCCACCGCCTCATCGGGATTCGGGCCGGAGCGATCGATGACGTAGAGCCCACCGTCGCGGACGTGCAGGTCGGACACGAGGACCTCGCGCTCGGTTTCGGAGCCCCCCCCTTGGAGAAGATCCTGGTGGCTCCAGGTGCCGTCCTGGTTGCGGACGAGATTGATTCGCGGGCGCAGGAGACTGACGGAGCTCAGTGAGACCTCTCGGCCAGCGCTGCGCAAGAGCGCCCAGAGGTGCACCGAGGCGCGAGCTTGAGGGACCACCACCAGCGGCGGCTCGCCCGGCCGTCCGCC
>JACRCT010000907.1 GCA_016218885.1 Deltaproteobacteria bacterium
CGGGGACGAAGAACGTGCTCGTCAGGCTCGACCGTTCGGGAACTCGTGGGACGAATGGTTCCCCCACGGTGCTCGCGGGTGAGAGCCGGACCACGGCCGAGGGCTTCGTGGAGCAGCATCCGGCGGCCGCTCACCCGCGGTCCCCTGCCGAGGAAATGCAGATCCACGTGGGCGGATAGATTCCGGGAAGAAGGAGTCGTCGCCAGGGCCAGGCAGTGGAGCGAGGTCCGAGGTGAGCGACGCCGACGGGGCGATCGTCTCAGGCGCGCGGCCAGAGGCGTCCGCGGCGTCCTATTCGCTCCATGGCGGGCGCACGAGCGCCCCATGGGGAGCAGGAAGACCTCTCCCGGGGTGGCTGGCCAGAGTTCTATACGTATAGAACTCCCGGGCCCCAAGCGGCCGTGATCATTGGATTCGGCCCCTTCTGTCCGGGAACCTTGAAGGCCCCGCGCAGTAGGTGTGTTCGGGTGTGTCCTGGCACCGTGAGCCTTGTGCTTCTGACCTGAATGCTCAGCGACCGCCCAGCACCCGGGCCAGGAACGCGAGCATGTCGGTCCGCTCCTCGATGGTCTTCTGGACTGGCGTCCCCGCGCCGTGCCCGGCGCGAACCTGGATACGTGCCAGCACCGGGGCCGGACCGGCCTGGGCCGCCTGGAGCGCCGCGGTGAACTTGAAGCTATGCGCGGGCACCACGCGGTCGTCGTGGTCAGCGGTCATCACCAGGGTCGCCGGGTAGCGGGTGCCGGCCTTGAGCGAGTGAAGCGGGCTGTAGCGCATCAGGTTCTGGAAGCCCTCCTTCGTCTCGGACGAGCCGTAGTCGCTCTTCCAGCCCCAGCCGACCGTGAAGAGGTGGAAGCGCAGCATGTCCATGACGCCGACCTCGGGGACGGCGGCGGCGAACAGCTCGGGCCGCTGCGTCATCACCGCGCCGACGAGCAGGCCACCGTTGGAGGCGCCGTTGATCGCCAGCTTCTCCGGGGAGGTGTAGCGCTGCGCGATGAGCCACTCCGCGGCGGCCACGAAATCGTCGAAGACGTTCTGCTTGTTGGCGAGCCGCCCCGCGTCATGCCAGGCCTGACCGTACTCGCCGCCGCCGCGCAGGTTGGCGAGGGCGTACACGCCGCCGCCCTCGAGCCAGGCGATGCGGGTCGGGTTGAAGGACGGAGTGATCGCGCTCTTGAACCCTCCGTAGCCGTACAGGATCGTCGGGTTGCGGCCATCGAGGACGAGCCCCTTCTTGTGCAGCAGGAACATGGGAATCTGCGTCCCATCCTTCGAGGCGAAGAAGACCTGGCGGGCCTCGTACGCCTCCGGGTCGAAGTCCACCTTCGAGGCGCGGAAGGGCTTGACCGACAAGTCCTTGACCCTCACCCGCCAGATGCTCGCCGGCGCGGTGAAGCCCGTGTGGACGAAGAAGGTCTCGCGATCGGTGCGGCGGCCGCCGAAGCCCGCCGCGGTGCCGATGGAGGGCAAGGCGATCTCCGCGACTCTCTTGCCCGCGAGGTCGAAGGCTTCCACCGCGCTCTTGGCGTCGCGCATCCACACCGCGAAGAAGCGGTCGCCCAGCAGCGACACCTGCTGGAGGACGTCCTTGCCCTGGGCCTCGGGGATGATCTCCCGCCACGTCCCGGGCTCGGTTGCTCCGCGGCGGATGGCGACCAGGCGCCCGCGCGGCGCGCGCAGGTCCGCCTTCACGTAGAACGTGTCGCCATCGTTGCCAACCACCTCATAGCTCGCGTCCATCCGGTCGAGGAGCGGCTCGGGCTTGGCGCCTCTCTTGGCGAGATCGAGCAGGAAGACGGCGTTCTCCGGGTTGGTGCCCTGCGCGGCGTTGATGACGAGCCAGCGCCCGTCGTCCGTCACGCCGGCGAACAGGTACCAGTCCGGGTGATCAGGCCGCGCGTAGATCAGAACGTCCTGCTCCTGCGGCGTCCCCAGCGCGTGGAAGAACACCTTCTGATTCTGCGTCGCGCCCTTCTTCTCCTCCCCGGGCTTGGGCTCGTCGAAGCGGCTGTAGAAGAAGCCGCTGCCGTCCTTCTTCCAGGACGCGCCGCCGAACTTCGCCCAGCGCACGAGGTCGGGGCGGTCCTTGCCGGTGGCCACCTCGCGAACCCGCCATGCGTGCCAGTCCGAGCCAGCCTCGGCGAGCGCGTACGCCAGCAGGCGGCCGTCCTCCGACGACGAGAGGCCGGCCAGTGCGACCGTGCCGTCGGCGGAGAGGGTGTTGGGGTCGAGCAGGACCCGCCCTTCCTTCTCCGGCGCGTCGGTGACGTAGAGGACCGACTGGTTCTGGAGCCCGGAGTTGCGCAGGTAGAAGTAGTGCTTGCCGCGCTTCCACGGTGAGCCGAAGCGCTCGTAGTCCCAGAGCTTCGTCAGCCGCGCGCGGATGGCCTCGCGCTCCGGGATGGAGGCGAGGAAGGCGTCGGTCACGGCGTTCTGGGCCTTGACCCAGGCGGCGGTCTCAGTGCTGTTGTCGTCCTCGAGCCAGCGGTACGGGTCCGGCACCTTGGTCCCGAAGTAGTCGTCGGCCACATCGGCCATGCGGGTCGCCGGATAGACGAGCCGCGCCTGGGCGGTCCCGGGCTTCTCAGCGGTCGAGGGAGCGGTCGAGGGGGCGGCGGCCATGACGAATCCCAGAGCGGCTGTGAGGAAGAGGAGCAAGGGGGACCTCGGGGGACTCGATTTCGCGCCGCGCATCATGGCACGGCAAGCTCAGGAGCGAGAGCCTCGGAGTCGAAGGGCTTTTCCGTGACCGGTCGCCCGCAACTCGCTAAGTCTGTGAGCGAGGCCGTCTACCGACCTTTCTCCTCAGCGAACCTGTCCTTCATGTGCTCTACGACGTTGAAGACGATAGGGCAGCGCTCCGCGTTCGAGATGACCCCGAGAAGGCGGCTGGTCATGTCAGGTTTATCCAGGTGTGGGAATGACCGACAGACCTCTGGACGCGCCTCATAGCAAGAGCACCGTGAGCATTTGAGGAAGGGACATGGTGTGGCGAGCGTCTCCTCCTCAGATTCCTCGAGGACGTAGGTCGACCTGAAGTCCGCGATGGAGAGGTTCAGGTGCCGAGCCAGCCGCTGGATGTCCCCCGCCCCAAGCTCGAAGGACATGTCGCGGCAGCACACGCCGCATTGCGTGCAGTCAATCTCGGCCTGGATGAGCTTGAAGACCTCGTGGAACGCGCGATCGATTTGGGCCGAGGAGTAGGACCCATTCTTGAGTCGGGTGCGCCAGCGCAAGTTCTCGTTGGCCATTCGCGCGCCCAGCTCTCGAACCCGCTCGGGATTCGTCACGAGCTCGCGGCCAAACGAGGCTTCTTTGGAGTTCATGGGTCTCTCTCAGCCCGCAGATTCGGTCGGCTCCGTGCCCCGCGGGGGTGGCAGGTTGCTACCGTAGCCAAGCCCTCGGCCTCGCAGAAGCCTGTTGTGGCCGACCTTCTCCCTCTCTTGAGGGCTCCGCGGGAGAGGACGCCCACGCCCCCTGGAAGATGGGCCTGAGGATCGTGGCCTGAAGCTCCTGCCTCCTAGGCGAGCAGGCATCTTGCCGGCGGGAATTCAGGCCCCCTCCCCCCTCCTCAGTACCCGTCCACCTTCACCTCGCCGCGGAAGGTCCAGTACACGGCGGCGGTGTAGCCGATGACGAAGGGCATGCCGATCACGGCGATGATCAGCATGGTCCCCAACGTCTTCGGGCTGGAGGCAGCGCGGTAGATGGTGAGGCTGTTCGCCGGGTCGTTGCTGGCGGTGACCAGGTTGGGCCAGAGCGCGAGCCCGAGCAGGCTCACCAAAGCGACGATGGTCACCACCGAGGACAGGAAGGCCTGGAAGGGGCGCTCCCGGTAGATGGCGCGCGGGATGTTGGCCATCGCCAGCACGTTGACCACCACGATGAGCGCCGCCCAGGGGAAGTGCTCGAAGTTGGCGGTGGCGCGCGGGACAAGCATCAAGGTCACGATGGTCCCCAGCACGTAGAGCACCAGGAAGACGCCCCAGGTGTGCCACATCCAGTCGCGCAGCCGCTCGCGCAGCGGGCCCGGGGGGACCTTGAGGCCCAGGTAGAGCGCGCCGTGCGCCGCGAACATCGCCACGGTGAAGGCCCCCACCCCCAGCGAATAGGGGTTGAGCAGGTCCATGAAGCTGCCGACGTAGACCCCGCGCTCGTCCAGCGCGATGCCCTTCATGGCGTTGCCCACCCCGACGCCGAAGAGGGCGCTGGCGGACAGGCTGGAGAGGAAGAAGCTCCAGTCCCAGACGGCGCGCCAGGCCTTCGACTTCATCTTGCTGCGGAACTCGATGGACACCGCACGGAAGATGAGCGCGAACAGCAGGAGCATGAACGCCATGTAGAAGCCGGAGAAGACCGTGGCGTAGGCCATGGGAAACGCCGCGAACAGCGCTCCGCCGAAGGTGACGAGCCAGACCTCGTTGCCGTCCCAGATGGGGCCGATGGCATTGAGGAGGATGCGCCGCTCGCCGTCGGTGCGCGCCACCAGCGGGTGGAGGATGCCGACGCCCAGGTCGAAGCCGTCGAGCACGGCATAGCCGGCGAGGAGAATCCCCAGGAGGACGAACCAGATCAGGTGCAGGTCCATGGTCTTGCTTCAGCCTCCCTGGCCTTGGCCTTGGTCGCCTGAAGGCGGCTCGGGAGTCGGGGGCGAACCCGGCTCCTTGGCCTCGGTCATCGACTCCCCGTGGAGCGTCAGGCCCGCCGCAGCCTCGCGCAGGCCGAGCGCGCTGGTGCGGCCGGGGACCACGGGAGCGGGCTCGGGGCCGATCTGGATCTTGTGGTTGAGCACGTAGAGCCAGATCGCGCCGAGCAGCAGGTAGATGAACCCGAACATCACCATCGACGCCAGGACCGCGTCGGCCTTCACCGACTCGGAGACCGCGACCCGCGTGAGCAGCCCCTCCTCGAGGCGGTACTGGAGCAGGCCCTGCGCGTCGCGAAGGAACTGGCCTTGGGCGTCCCGCAGCACGGTGGGGGGGACCGCCCAGGGCTGGCGCCCCACCTCGGCGGTGACCCACCCCAGCTGATTGGCGGCGACCGCCCCCAGCACCGCGACGACGA
>JACRCT010000085.1 GCA_016218885.1 Deltaproteobacteria bacterium
TCGGCCTGGACCAGCTCCTGCAACCCCAGGCGCTGCATGTCTCCGATGAGGCGGGGGATGAACCCGGGGCCGGGGTTGGCCTCGATGACCAGCATCAGCTTCAGCGCCGGCGCTTCCAGACGCACCGCGGTGCGGGCATCGGGGAAGAGCGCGCCGTCGATGATCTCCGCCCACTGCACCAGCTCGGACAGCGGCTGGTCGTCGAAGCCGAAGCGCTCGCGAGCCACACGGCACAGGAAGCGCGTGCAGCTCTTGGCCTGGGGGTCGTGGAACTTGTGTCCGCTCGTGTCGGCCCGGAAATGGGCCTCCTCGCCGGGGTTCGGGAAGGAGGAGACATGGTGGTCGAACCACCAGGTGAGCCGGTCCGAGACCGAGTAGCGGAAGTCGACGATGGCGTTCTGGTCTCCGTCGAGCATCCGCTCGTCGAGGGGGTCGTTGCTCTTGTGCGACAGCCCCTGGTAGGCGAACTCGGCCTTCGCGTCGACGCGCTCCCGGAAGAAGCGGGTGAACACCGCGGCGCTGGCTGCGCCGTCGAAGCAGGCGTCGTGGAACAGGACCTTGATCTTCATGGAACCAACCAACCTCTCCAGCCGTCCGGGAATCAATCCTCTTGAACGAAAGCTGGCGATGCTAGGCGGGCGGGTCGCCGGCCGTCAACGCGGCATCCGGCGACCCTCCAGAGGAGCCACGGTCGCTACGGATGGACCTCGTGCGGGACCTGGCGGCCCACGAAGCCGGCCTGCTGGCGTACCGAGCTGGTGCCCAGCACTGCGGCGACGAGCGACCCGAGGATCGCCCCGGCGATGGCCCAGGTGAAGCCCTGCGGCAACCCCAGGGCCACCGGGCGAGCGGCGTTGAGGAAGGCGGCCCCGAAGACACCGATGAGCAGCGAGCCCACCGACATGGTGAAGCCCCAGATCACGGCCCCGTTGAGCAGACCGTCGAAGCGCGACAGCAGCAGCCGCGAGCGGGCCGCGACCATCCCTCCGATGAAGAGGGCGATGATGGGCGAGAGCAGGTGGTAGATGGCGGTCCAGGTGTTGGGACCGCTCTGCCCCTGGACAGCTGCGCCCAGCGCGAGCAGGAAGAGCCAGGTGCCCAGAGCCACGAAGCTCGCGCCCAGGACCGCGCTCCAGTGAATGACGAACGAGGGGGTTGCGTACCCCGGGTTCACCTCGGTGCGAATGTCAGCCATCGTCGATCCTCCTCGAATCCCCGCCCGAGCCACTCCTCGACCCTGGCGCCGATCCCAATATGGGCACGTGCTCGTCAGGCAGAGAACGCTCGCGCTCCCCTCGGCCCGCTTGCGAAGGATGCGAGCAGCTGGGCAGCCCACGCGCACCCGCTCGCCTGCCCGTCCCGCCTGGAGACGAGCGATGCGATGCTCGCGGGCCGGTCTCCCATGCGAGCGGAGGCGAGTGAGGGTCTGATCCCCGAGCAGGCAGCGCCCTCAGAAGGTCCAGCCCGCCTGGAAGCCGAAGTGGTAGGTGTCGATCGCCTCGTACCGCCCGTCGGCGCCGAGCTGCCACTGGCGCGCGACCTGGCCCAGCACCGAGAAGATGGGCGTGATCTGGTAGCGCAGCTCGAGGACCCCCATCGCGTTGTGGCGGCTGGTGAAGATCTCCTTGGGCGCCTCGATGTTCTGCTTGAAGTAGTAGGCGCCAAGTCGGAGGCCCGCCACCTCGGGCAGCAGCAGCCGCAGCTGGAGCGCGCCGTTGTGCGGCCCCTCGTAGTCCTCGTACGAGCCCAGCAGGCTGAAGTGCTTGCCCACGCTCACCACGAGCTCTCCGTAGGCGCCGTTCACCGCCTCGCCGTGGCCTCCCTCTTCCAGCCACTGGAGCTTGGTCTTGCCGCCCTGGTACTGGAAGCGCTGCACCTCATAGAGCGAGTTGAAGTAGGCGGGCAGGTACCTCGCCCCCAGCGCGCGGTACTCGAGGCGGGCCTGGAGATCCACGACTGGCGGGTGCAGCCCCAGCAGCACGCCGCCGTGGAAGCCCACCCCCTGCCCTCCGATGATGTTCAGGTCGACGTAGGGGGTCAGGTCGACCAGCTCGCTCGCCAAGATCGGATACTCGAGGTCGAGCCCGTAGACCGCCAACGTCTTCGTCGGGGCCACGAGGTTCTGGTGCTCGTCGACCGTCGAGCCCGCCATCGTCGTGGGCGCATCCGCGTCCACGTAGGTGCTCAAGCCCACCGCCAGCCGGTACAAGAGCGAGCACTTGTCCACGAAGTACCAGGGCCGCACGTAGAGGCGTCCACCGGCGAGCCGCGGCGAGGTGACGCTCTGCAGCATCGTCTCCAACCCACCGGGGTTCAGGTTGAGGTTGAAGCGCAGCCCGGTCTGCCAGTGATCGACGTCGATGGCGTTGTAGTACCAGCTGACGATGGTGCCGTGGCCCAGCGTCGTGCCCGCCAGCTCACCGGCCCGCGCGTAGACGGTCTGCTTGGGCGAGCCGTACTCGACGTAGCGCAAGATGCGGAAGTAGTCCGAGACCTCGTCCCAGTCCTGCTTGCGCAGCTGGAAGAGCGGCTTCTGGTCGTCCAGATTCCAGATGCGCCAGCGCAGAGGAGCCTGGATCCCCAGATGCACGGGCCCCAGATCGAACGTGCCGGTCGCGGTCGTGAGCAGGTACAGGTCGCGGTCGATCTTCTCGATCCCCATCCCCAGCCCGATGCCCGGCGCCATGGGCCGGGTCAGCTCGCCCAGCGCCGGCGTCGCTCCCGAGAACCCGAATCCAGGCGAGGCCGGCGGCGTGCTGATCGACTCCGGCGAGCCGCTCTCGCACTCCTTCTTCTCTTCCCCGGGGCCGCACTCCTCCTTCTTCGGGGCAGCCGCCGCCGGGTCGCCGGAGGTCGGCGGGGGCGGCCCGGGCACGGCCGGGGCCGCCACCGGAGCATCGGCCGACGCAGGCGGGGCGGAGGGCGGGCTCGGGACCGGAACAGGCATGACCGGGGCCAGAGCGGGCTCCACCTGGACCTCCTCCCTCGCCAACGGCGGAGGCGGAGGCAGGACCGGTTCGAGCACCGGGGGCGGCGCCGGCAGCGGGTCGAGGATGGGCGGAGGGGGCGGAGCCGACAGGTCCTGCGCCCGCGCCGATGTACCCGCGAGGACCCCGAAGACGACGGCGAGCGCGAGAGTTCTCACAGGCTCCTGCCTTTCGAGACCATGGGGACACCACTGTTCCACAACGTCCGACAGGCTCCAATTCGCAAGCCGACCGCCTCCAGGCAGGCCACGGCTGCTCATGAGGTGCCTGGGACGTCCCGGGAGATCATTGGCTTCACTCCAGACACCGCCGGACCCGAGTCGCCGCACGTTTGCCTACTTATTCGCACACACACCGGAAACCTGCGCTCGCCAGAGGCGACAATGAAAGCAAGGAGGCCACAATGCTCTCGATCGGCTCGCGCGGCTCGGACGTCACCCGGCTCCAGAAGGCCTTGAGCGCGGCAGGCTTCGCCTCCGGCTCCGCAGACGGGATCTTCGGCGCCAAGACCAAGACGGCGTTGACGGCCTTCCAGCGCGCCAACGACCTCTCCGCCGACGGTGTTTGCGGACCACGGACCAGCAACGCGCTGCGCAGCTACTACAGCGACGGCTTCGACCCCGGCACGACGAACAGCGGAGCGGTGAGCCGCACCACGCCGTTGACGGGCTCCAACCACGAGAAGCTGATGTCCGCCTTGCGCACCGCGGAGAGCATGGGGCTGCGCGTCACCTCGTACATGGGCGGGCGCCACGCTCCAAACTCGTACCACTACTCCGGCCGGGCCATCGACGTCGCCGGCTCTCGCGAGGCGATGTCGCGCTTCTACCGCACGATGGCCCAGTCCAACCCCACCGAGCTCTTCTACGACCCGATGGGCGGCATCAAGAGGGGCCGCAGCGTCGGCGCCCTCGGGGGCCACCGCGACCACGTGCACATCGCCTTCTGACCCACGCCTTCTTACAGGAACGATGAGCGGCGGCGCCCGATCGGGCGCCGTTGCACATTGGAGAGGAA
>JACRCT010000915.1 GCA_016218885.1 Deltaproteobacteria bacterium
ACGGCGTGCGCCAGGCCCGCGGCGTCTTCTTCGAAGAAGCGGGGCCGGGCGTCTTCCAGACGAGTGAGCCGCCACTGGCCGGCGACTCGCTCGCCGTTCAGTACGAGATGGTTGGCCCCGGCGACGTGTTCGCCTTCCCGATGGTCGTGCCCTCGGGGATCGATCCGGCGAGGGCATAGCCATGCCGGCACTCGCCCGCGGGCAGGCGAGCAGCTGCGCCAACCCAGCGCTCGACCTCTTCACGCAAATCAACGGCGTTTTGGTCGACGTCGCCGTGCTCGAGTTCCAGGTGTTCGATGTCAGCGACCCTGGGAAGGCTCAGTCTCCCGTCCAGGTCCACCCGACCACTCCTGGGGCACGGGCGCCGGTGAACGTCACAACGCTCTGCCCTGCCGGCGACAAGCTCTCGACCGGCCACTTCGTTGCGCGGTGGACGCCCTCGATCGACGAGGCGATCGGCACGCACGAGATCCAGTGGTTCTTCCGACTGACCCAAACGGCGCCGGAGCAGACCTTCCGTGAGGAGTTCGAGGTTCTCGTCGCTGTCGCGGGCTTCTCCTCGACGGGCTACGCGTCGGTCTCGGACCTTCGCGACGAGGGCGTGAGCGTCAACGACGCCAGCGATCGACGCCTGCAGCAGCAGCTCAGCCTCGCCAGCCGCTACATCGAGCGCGTCACCGGTCGGTTCTTCGAGCCGCGGGCGCAGACGCTCAAGCTCGACGGTTCTGGAGGCCGAGTCCTGCCGCTCGGGCAACCGATCATCGGAGTCGACCAGGTGATGATCGACTCCGGTCCCTTCCGGCCCGGCGATCTCGATGTGGAGACCTCCCTCTTCCGAGTCTACAACCGACACCTCACGGAGGGCCTGTTCCAGCCGGACGACCGGGACAACCCGAAGCTCGAGTTCTTCCATGGCGAGGACCTGGCTGGCGTGCACTTCGAGCCGATGCGCGGGCTCTCACTCTCGAGCCTGGTTTGGCCAGTCGGGCAGCAGAACGTCACTGTCCGAGGCGTCTTCGGGTACACCGAGCCGGATGGCTCGCCCACGGGGCGCACGCCCGAGCTTATCCGGCACGCCACCAAGCTCCTGGTGATGCGAGAGCTGCCACGCCTGGCAGACCGGGACCGGCGCGAAGACGCCCAACGCCGGTGGCGTCTGACGAGCGAGCACACCAGGGACCAGGGCTACAACCTCGAGCCGCTTAAGCTTCACGGCGACTTCACCGGGGACCCGGAGATCGACAACATCCTCGTCGCGTTCTGCCGGCCGCCCGACTTGGGAGCTGCCTGATGCGCGGGCGTCTCATCTTCCCCTTCCTGTCGGAGATCGCGCGGCTGGACTCGGCAGCAACGGCTGCGGACCCGGACGGCGTCGGGCCGCTCGAGTCGGGGTACGACCAGGACTTCAAGGAGACGGTGCTGCTGCCTGCCGGCCAAGGCGCAGCGGCTGACGCGCGCAAGGAGATGCCTGCCCTCCTTCTGCCATGCCAGGTCGAGGTGGGCTCCTTCGAGGCGCTGCAGCAGCTTGCCTCGGGCAACTCGCCCACCACTCGCGTCACGCTCGTCTTTCACTTCCGCGACCTCGAGCAACGCGGCTTGGTCGACGCCGCCAGCGGCGACGCGCTCCTTCAAGTGAACGACCGTCTGGTCGCGATCCGGGACCAGGCTGGGAACGTCGTCCAAGCGGTTCGGACGCCTCCTGGTCTCTACGCACGAGAGGTCCAGCCGCAGTCGTTCGGGATGGGGCGGACTCGCAACCTACTTATCGTGAGCTTCGAGGAGCGACAGCAAGGAGTCCGGGGGCCATGAAGATCAAGCGCACGGGCGACTGGGATCTCGCGCGGCGCCTCGTGGCCCGAGCGCCCAAGCGCCTCAAGGAGGCGACGGACAAGGCCGTCCTCCAGGAGGCCCAGTTCTTCCGAACCAAGATCGTGGAGGGCATCCGCGAACAGGCGCCTGGCGGCCAGGCGTTCAAGCCCCTCGCCCCGACGACACTCGCCATTCGGCGCTTCCGCGGCTTCAAGGGGACCAAGGCGCTGCTCGTGCGCGGGGACCTGCGGAACTCGATCGCGGTGGTGAAGGAAGGCACCAGGGTGTTCGTCGGCGTGCTTCGCACCGCCAAGAGCAAGGCGGGACAGCCCCTCGCGAACGTCGCCGCCGTCCACGAGTACGGGTCGCGGCCTATCGTAGTTCGGCTCACTCCCAAGGCCCGGCGCTTCCTACACGCGGCGTTCCGCAGGACTGGGCTCGACGCACCCGCCTCCGGCCGCCCCTCCATCGGCATCGCCATCATCAGGGTCCCGGCCCGGCCGTTCCTGGCGCCCGTGTTCGCGCGGCACGGGAAGCCGGGGGATGTGTCTCAGCGGTTCTTGGAGCGCGTTGCCCGCAACCTCGGCGGAGAGTTCGGTCGCTGAGCAGGCCGCCGCATCCTCGATAAGGCCCGCAAACTCGCCATGTTGCGCGTGGTTCGCGTGCCGGCGCGAGGCCCTTGCGGGGGCGGTGGGGGGAGCGTATCTTTAATTCGGGATAATAAGGACGGTCATGACCACTCCGGCACAGCCCACCCTCGAACCCGGCCGCGTCTACCGGACTCGCGATCTAGCAGCCTGGGGCGCAAACGCTCCCCGCCTTGCCAAGCGCTTGGTTCGCGACGGAGCGCTCCTTCCGCTGGCGCATGGCCTGTTCGTCTACCCCAAGCGGGGTCGCTTCGGTGTCGTGCCCCCGACTGACGAAGAGGTCATGCGCGCGTTCCTCGATGGCGGCCGCTTCCTCTTCACTGGCCCAGAGCGGTGGAATGCCCTTGGTCTCGGGACCACGGCGGTGTTCGCCTCGACGCTCGTCTACAACACCAAGCGCTCCGGATCGTTCGAACTCGGGGGTCGTCGCTTCCTGCTGCGTCGCGTTGCCTTCCCGGATCAGCCAACTCCTGAGTGGTACGTCGTCGACCTCCTTGAGAACGCTGAACGGGCGGGCGCCTCTCGCGCTGACATCGCGCTGGCCCTGCGCCGTGCGGTGAGGGCGGGTGCGTTCGAACACGAGCGTCTTCGCGCGATGGCTCGGCAGTACGGCACGCGCGCGACTCAGGCGACCATCGCAGAGTGCCTCAAGGCGGACGCATGAGCTTCGCGCACGAGGCTGCAGACTTCGACGACCTGCTGGCAATCGTCGCCAAGAAGCGTCGCCTGAGTCTCGGGCTAGTAGAGAAGGACTATTGGGTGACCCACACCTTGTGGGCGCTTCACGGGCTTGGGCTCGAGATCTAGTTCAAGGGTGGATCCTCCCTATCGAAGGGCTTCGGACTGATCGAGCGCTTCTCCGAGGACCTCGACCTCAAGATCGAGCCGGGTGGTGCGGGGACCGTGCCTCCGGTCACGAACTGGAAGAGCGAGGGCAGCAAAGCGACCAAGGAGCGCGATGCCTTCTTCACCGCGCTGTTGGCGACGCTGAAGGTGCCCGGCGCCTCCGTCAGCGTCGATCCCGCCTCCGAGGATCCCACGCGACGGAACGCTCAGTTTCGCGTCGTCTACCCAGGAAGACACCAGTCGGACCTTGCCGGCGTGCTCAAGGCATTCGTCATGCTGGAAGTCGGAAGTGCTCGGGTCACGCCCTTCGTCGAGCGCGACATGACCTCTTTCGTCCATGAGGAACTCGCTGCGCTCGGCCAGCTCGGGGAGTTCGACGACAACCGGCCAAAGGCCGTGCGGTGCGTGCATCCGCTGGTCACGCTACTCGAGAAGCTCGATGCGATTCACCGCCGCGTGCCGAACGAGAAGGCCGAGGCGGCCGCCTTCGTTCGACACTACGAAGATGCCGCCCGGGTGATCGCCGCGGAAGCGGCCCTGCCTCCCCTTGCTGGTCACGCCAGCGTGCGTGCGCTCGCAGAGGAGATGCTCGCGAAGAGGCAGCTCGCGGCGCTGCCCAGCGCTCACGATCCCGC
>JACRCT010000925.1 GCA_016218885.1 Deltaproteobacteria bacterium
TCAGGCCCCAGGTCATGCAGGGCCGGCAGTTGAAAAAGCAGTGCTCCGCGCCCTCCGCGTCTCTGCGGTTCCCCCTGAAGTCTTCGCCAGACCTCGCGCCTACTAGTCGACCTCCGCTCAGGCTGACCGGGCAGACGGTTCGTTCGCCGTTCTACTTGCTCGCCCTGGGCTTCACGCAGTACTTCGACGCCGCTCCGCTGCCGAAGATGGCCTCGGCGTTCTCGAGCAGGAGCTTCTCGCACTTCAGCTGCCCGGTGAGGCCCTGGAAGTCGGGCTGGCACGAGAGGTCGTCCAGGCAGGCGGCCGTGCAGTAGCCGCGCGCCTCTTTGTTGTCGTTGGGCGGGTTCTCGGAGCCGGCGGTGCGGATGCAGACCAGGTCGTCGCACTCGGCCGAGCCCAAGGCCACATAGTCGATGTCCGTCCGGGCGACCTTGTCCTCGGGGATCGGGCAGGGAGGCGTGTCGCACGGCTTGGTCATCTTGCAGGTCTGGCCGAGGTCGGTCTTGGCCTGGCAGGAGGTGACCGCCAGCGTGGCGAGGAGGATGGTCAGGCTGGCCCGGGGCGACGACGTCATCAGCTCCTCCAACACGTTCCTCAGCGAGGCAGGCGCGAAGTCGGCGCACGCTACCAAACGCGGTGCCCCCCCGCAACAGCGGGTCCGAGCGCTCTTTCAAGCGCCTGCGTTGGGCAAACAGGCGAAAAGAGGCGAGTTGACGGCCATTTCCCGGCTCTGGTAAACAAACGCAACTTGATCCCCAGCTGCAGCACCGGGGGAGAACCATGCGTCTGGAAGTCGCCGGCAAGACCCACGTCGGCATGAAGCGCAATCACAACGAGGACAACCTCCTGCTCCTGCCGGAGGAGAACCTCTTCTGCGTGGCCGATGGCATGGGCGGCCACGCCTCGGGCGAGATCGCCAGCAAGATCGCGGTCACCGAGGTCTCCGAGTTCTTCAAGATGACCTCCAAGGACCAGGAGGCGACCTGGCCCTTCAAGATGGACAAGGCCCGCTCCTACGACGAGAACCGCCTCGCGACCGGCATCAAGCTCGCGAACTCGCGCATCTTCGAGGAGAGCCAGAACGAGGCGAAGTACCGCGGCATGGGGACCACCATCGTCTCCAGCTACTTCGTGGACGCCGCGGCCTTCGTCGGCCACGTCGGCGACAGCCGCGTCTACCGCTTCATCGCCGCCGAGCAGAAGCTCGTCCAGGTCACCGAGGACCACTCGCTGCTCAACGACTACATCAGGGCCAAGAAGCTGACCCCTGAAGAGATCGAGAACTTCCCGCACAAGAACGTGATCGTGCGCGCCCTGGGGATGAAGGACAGCGTGCAGGTCGACGTCTCCCGCATCGAGCCGGGTGAGGGCGACATCTTCCTGCTCTGCTCGGACGGCCTCTCGGGCATGGTCCCTGACCCGAAGATGAACGACATCCTCCAGAAGCAGCCGGACATCGACAAGGCCTCGTCCCAGCTCATCGACGCCGCCAACGCCGCCGGCGGCGCCGACAACGTCACCTGCGTGCTCGTGCGCTGGCACGCCAGCTAACAAGCTCCCCCGTCAGAGTGAACCGGGATGTTGGGCGGAGCCCCGCGCCGACAGCTCGACTCGAGTCAGTGCTCGACCCCGGTCGCCCCGAGCGTAGATGCGCTCGCCGCGGGAGGAGTCTGGGTCGGAGTCTGCCGGCCCGAGGCTACCGGTCCCCGTCGTCCGTGGAGGGCGCAGGCACCGGCGCGTAGGCCCCCAGCCGCCGATGCAGGATCATCCCGGTGGGCGTCGCCGAGAACCCGACCTCGCCGAGCCACCTCGCGAGCGGATGGCTCCGCACCGGACTCCCGTCGACGTCCTCGATGAGCACGCCTTCGCGCGGCGCCCCGGCCCGCGTGATCAGCCCCGCGACGCCTTCGGCGATCGCCCTCCCGAACACCGACCGGTCCGGCTCCTCGTCCGGCAGCCAGCACCAGAGCTGCCGCCCTCCCCGCGCCACCCACGCCGCCGGCGCTCCGTTCACCAGGATCACGTGCGCCCCCACCGCCCGCGCCGGACCCCGCCCCGACTCGCCGCCCTCCACCCGCGCCACCTTCGCCTCCGGCCACCCCACCAACACCCCGTACGGGTTCGCCGGATCCACCGCTGCGAGGGTCAGCATCTCGGGCTGCTCGGGGTCCTGCCGCAGCGAGCGCAGCAGGTCCGCCACCGGCGGCAGCGCGAACTGCAGCCCGCCCACCCCCGCCACGAACAGTCCGCGCCGGATCTTCCCGCCCTCCTCCCTCGCCTTGAGCACGTCGTAGACCGCCGAGAACCCACCGGGGATCGACTCGGCCTGCGCCACGTCGCGCGTCACCACCGCCCAGCGCGCCAGCAGCTGGTTCGCCAGCGCCGCGCTCCACTCGGTGTCGGTCGGCCGCCGCCCCGCCCTCGACTCCACCAGCGACCACCGCCCCTCGGCCGACGGCGGCGCCAGCCTCCTCGACCGGAACGCCCGCCCCGTCGCCGCGCCCGCTCGCCGCCCTCGCTGGGTCGCCGGTCGCAGGTACGCCCTCAGCGGATAGAACGCGTCGTTGGTCACCAGCCCCTTCCAGACGAGGTCCCACAGGGCATCGGCGGTCGGCGGGGCGAACCCGCCACCCGCGGCCTGGTGCAGCTCGTCGAAGAACGAGGGCCGGCTCCGCAGCGCCTCCACCAGCCGCTGCTCCCGCTCGCTCAGCCCGGGCGCAGCCTGCGCCGGACGCCACAGCTTCGGCAGCTGGTCGGTCAGGTAGAGCGCGATGCGCCCGTCCCGGTCGCCCAGCGGCTCCA
>JACRCT010000926.1 GCA_016218885.1 Deltaproteobacteria bacterium
CTCGCGCTTGGCCAGCCGTGCCTTGTGGGCAGAGGCGGGCGGCTTCGCATGACCGGCGGAGCGAGCCGCTGCCTTGCCTGGCTTGCCAGCCTTTGCATCCTTACCGGCGACCTTGGCGTCTTTGCCACCCTTGGCAGGCTTTCCGGCCTTGCCCTTGGCGACGACGATGGGGCGCAGCCGCTTGCCCACCATCGACTTGGCCTCGTCGGGCTTCAGGTAGCCGATGTTGACCAGAGTCTGCACCACACGCTCAGCCGCCATCTCTACGGTCTCCACGTCCGTGTGGACGGTGACCTCGGCATGTTGGGGCGTGTCGTAGGGCTCGGTGACGCCGGTGAAGTTGGGAAGCTCGCCGGCGAGGGCCTTCTTGTAGAGCCCCTTGGTGTCACGCTCGATGAGCGTCTCGGTCGGGCAGTCGACGAACACCTCGACGAAGCGCCCGATCTCCTTACGGATCTTGTCGCGGGCCTCGCGATGCGGGCTGATGGCGGCGGCGATGACGATGCAGTCGTTGCGGGTAAGCAGCTTGGCCAGGAAACCCAGCCGAGCCATCTGGACCAGCCGCTCTTCTTTCGACGTTCCAAGCTCTTTGGTGAGAACGGGCCCGACCTCGTCGTGATCCAAGACCTCAGCCTTGCGGCCGACGGTTTTGAAGCGGATCCCCAGGTAGTTGGCCAGCGTGGACTTGCCTGAACCAGCCATCCCGGTCAGCCAGAGAGTGAAGCCATTGCTCTGAAGCATTTCGCCTCCATGCACGGCGGGTCGGCCTACGGCCGTCCCTCAGATCCTACCCCCGCGCGATCGCGCGCCCTCGCGGCCACCCGAGGCCACGAATACGAGACAAGCCCATGCAAAATCTCGCCTTTTTCGATGCGACCAGAAGCGCAGAAGGAGATTACACGACGGTGCTGGGCAGCGCAGTGCTCGTCTGTCCAGCAGGGCATCGTCTCCACGCTCCTCCCGCGAAAAAGGGCTGGTTTTTACACCATCTTTGGGAGGGTTGCAACCCGAGGAGGGCGTCTCAGTGGCTGCGCTGAACACGGTGCACGGGCCAGGTTCTCTCGCGCGCCAGCTTCACGGCCAGGCCCTCGCTCTCTTCCGGGGCGACCATGACTGCTCGGTGAGCGTGCTCGAGCATCTCACGGTCGAAGAGGCTGTTTCCAAAGGCGATTTCCGGTCGCCTACCACCCAGCTTCTTCATCAGGGCCTCGACCTTTCCGGCCGAGCAGGTCACGGGCGGCAACACCTGGCCGGTGAAGCACCCGAGACGATCGACGGCTCCCTCCACCGCCAGGACCCGCCCCTCGTCGAGCCCCAGGGCACGAGCGGCTCGACGCACAGTCACGGCGTTGCTGGCGCTGACGATCCACACCCGCACCCCGGCGGCAAGAAGACGGTCCAAGACCCCGCGAATGCTGGGAAAAACCTGCGCGGCGAAATGCCGGCGAACGATCTCGTCCGACCAGCGTTCGACCTCTGCCACCGGTAATCCTCGCATCACCTCCACACAGAACGAGAAGGCCCTGGAGGGAGCGGCGCAGAAGAGCCGTTCGTAGATTCCATAGGGATTCTCGGGAGGAGGATCAATCAAGCGCCGCTGCTGCACGAGCTCGCGCAGCAACTCCTCACCGATGTCCCCCGCCCAGATCGTGCCGTCGGCGTCGAAGGCGGCGTCTGCCGCCGCGCCCCGCTGCACGACCTCATCGACCAGCCGCTCCACCCCCGGTTCGAGCCTCATCCGATGAGCCCCAGCTCTCGCCGCAGCTGGCCAGCCCGAACCAGGAGCGCATCCGCGGCGTCGGACTTGCTCTGGCAGGGCAGCTCCTGGGTGCGGCCGGTGCAATCGACCAAGGTCAGGCGATTGGTGTCCACCGCGAACCCGGCATCAATGCGGGTGACATCATTGGCGGCGATCAAGTCCACCTGCTTGCGCCGGAGCTTCTCGCGCGCCTGCTCCACCACGCGCTCGGTCTCGGCGGCGAAGCCCACCAGCAGCGGCCTGTGGGGCCCATCGCCGGCGACCGCCGCTGCGGCTGAGGCGAGGATGTCGGGGGTCCGCACCAGGACCTGGGTCTCGGGCCCCTCCTGCTTCTTGACCTTCTGGCCCGCGCGCTTCTCCGGCCGCTGGTCGGCGACCGCTGCGGCGGCGACGAAGAGCTGAGAGCCGGGAAGCCGTGACAGGGTCGCGTCGGCCATCTCCTGGGCGCTGGTGATCTTCACGAGGTGGACGCCGGCGGGCGCGCGCAGCTCGCTCGGCCCGGACACGAGGGTCACCTGGGCGCCGCGCTGTGCGGCGGCGCGGGCGATGGCGAACCCCATGCGCCCCGAGGAAGGGTTGGAGAGGTAGCGCACCGGATCGAGGTGCTCGCGAGTCGGGCCCGCGGTGACGAGGACCTTCCAGCCCTTCAGGTCCTGGGGCGCGAGGCAGGCTTCGGCCGCCTCCACGATATCCGGCGGCTCACTGAGGCGGCCCATCCCCTCGGTCTTCTCGGCGAGAGCGCCGGCGGCCGGCCCCACGACCCGGTAGCGCGCATCGGCCAGGAGAGCCTGGAGGTTGCCCTGGGTGATCGGGTTCTCCCACATCGCCGTATTCATGGCCGGGGCGATGAGGATGGGGCAGGTGGCGGCGAGCAGCGAGGTAGTGACCACGTCATCGGCCATTCCGGCGCGGATGCGGGCGATGAGGTTGGCGGTGGCCGGGGCCACGATGAACAGATCGGCGAGCTTGCCGGTGACCAGGTGCCCGAAGGTCGCGTCCTGCTGCGGGTCGAACAGGTCGGTGAGGACGGGGTTGCCGGTCAGGGCCTGAAAGGTGAGCGGCGCGACGAACTCCTGGGCGTTGCGGGTCATCACCACCCGCACGTTGGCTCCGCGCTTCATGAGCTGGCGTGCCAGCTCGCAGACCTTGTAGACGGCGATACCGCCGCCCACGCCGATGGCGACGCTCTTCTTCTCCAGGTAGCTCATCCGAAAGCTGCTCCCAGCTGCGAGCTCGAGGCTCGTTTCGAGCGGGTTGACCGTCCCGGCTCGGACAGAACTTACGACTCACGACTTACGACTTACGACTTCCTAAAACACGTATCTGACCGCCGCGGAGACGTTGTTCACGTGCCCGCTGTAGGCGTAGCTGGGGACGCTGCTGTCGCCGCCCTTCAAGGCAGTCCGCTCCGGCGCGACGAGCAGGAGCTGGTAGGCGAGGTCGATGCGCACCGGCTTGGTGAAGACCTCCAGTGGGTCGTCGAAGTTGAAGCCCAGCCCCGCCCCGAAGGCGTGGGTGTTGCCGTCGAGGATGTTGGTGTCGCCGTTCTGCAGCGGCACCGGAGTGGGGCGGAAGGAGTATCCCAGGCGCACCGCGAAACGCGGGACGATGTACCACTCCACTCCGAGGTGCGGCTCGAGGGTGTCGGAGAAGCCGGGAGAAGCAGGCGCAGAGCTGGCGTCGAAGCGCTCGTCGGCGCCCAGGGCGGCGAGCACGTCGCTGTCCACGCTCAGGTCGGCCTGGATGGAAGGGTCCGGGGCGCGCGACCAGAGCGCGTAGCGCAGCTCGGCGGCAGCGGTGAGCGGGCCCCAGCAGTAGCGCACGCCGAGGGTGAAGGTGTGCGGCGAGTAGTGCACCACGCCCTTGATCTGCAGGTCGATGGTGCCCACGTCGGCGATGTCGATGGTGTTGGGGAAGTCGATGTCGAGCTGGATGGGCGCGCGGTAGCCGAAGCCTGCGCGCAGCCCCATCGCCGGGAAGTCGAGGGTGAAGCCGGCCAGGGGGGAGACCCGCACCGCGAGATCGTTCTTGAGCGCGCGGGTCTCGATGGTCTGGTTGAACAGGTTGACGCGCGAGTCGAAGCCGCCGATGAAGGCGCCCAGGAACTGGGCGCCGCCGCCGATGAAGAGCCAGTCCAGGACCCGCACTCCCAGCGAGGCGGCGAGGATGATGCGGTCGGGAGACGAGTGGTAGTAGTACCAGGTCGGCAAGGCCGGGTCGGTGCCCTCCGAGCGCAGGATGTTGTTGGTCGGAGCGTACAGCCCGATGCCCAGCGCCACCCGGTTGCCGACCTTGCCGCCCATGGGGAAGAGGGCGCCCAGGGTGATGCCGCCGTAGTCGGGCGGAGTGCCGGCGAGCCGCAGCCGCGAGTGATCGGCGAGCTCCAGGGTATGCACGTCCATCACCGGCTGCGCCCAGGCCACCCCCAGTCCGACCGAGGCCTCCTTGGACAGCGCCAGCATCGAGGGGTTGAAGTAGGCCGCGACGTGGCCGTCTCCAGCCGCGACCTGGGCGCCGCCCATGGCCACACCGCGGGGCTCGAAGCCGAACTGGTCGAACACGCTCGCGCCGGCCCCCCATGGGACGAGCAGCGCCGCGAGCATCAAGAGGAGCCGGGGCCCCATTCGCATTCCGCCTCCGTGCGCCGTCGGCCTCCCGCAGCGCGGCAAGGGTTCGCGGGCGACTCTTATGAGCGGCCGCCTCGGCTGTCAAACCGGGAGAGAGGGCGCGCCGCGCCAGGACCCATCAGCGCCCGGGGTCTTGGAGAGAGGGTGGCTGGGCGACCTCGGCCAGACGCCCCGAGACCGAGAGCTTGCCGAAGCGGCAGCTCGCCTCGACGCAGCCGACGGCCACACGGCCCTGCGCACCCGTGAGCTCGAGACGCTTGCGGAACAGCAGGCGCAGCGGCTCCTCGGGGCCCGCCAGGACGCTCACCTCGCCGTTCTCCACGTCGAGGCGAACCTGCATCGGCTTGCCGGGCGTCAGAGCGATGGGCAAGTCGTCGTCGGCGACGGTCCGTCGCTCCTCGAGGGCCTCGCCGTCGGCGGACCTCCAGGAGAGGACGAAGCCGGGTTGGGGCCCGTAGCGGGTGGCCAGGAGGAACCGCGCACCGCCCTCCCCTCGCAGCCCCATCTCCACCCGCGGCGCCTCGACCGGTGCGTAGCCCTGGGGCGGCGTGGGATCGACCGTAAAGGCGGCGGTGTACACCAGCCCCTCGGCGAGGAGCGTCGCCGCGTCGAGCGTGGCGAAGGGACGCGTCGGCCCCGACCGCCCGGCGCCGAAGACCCGCGCCTGCAACGCCCCTCCCTCGAGCCGCCACTCGCCGGTGCCGGCGCGGAAGGCCTGGGCCCCCGGTTTGAAAATCACGTCGAAGTCGACGAGGTCGAAGCCTCGCGCCAGCGCCGTCACTGGCACGTCCGCCAAGGTATCGGGGGGCATCGCCGCTTCACCTGGAGCGCCGACGGGCTGATCGGCGCGCCCCAGCAGCGACGCACCGCCGAGGCCGAGCACTCCCAGGAGGGCGGCCGAGACGATCGCGCCGGCGACGCGCGTGCGCACCGCAGAGGGCGCGGCCACAGACTCGGTGATGGAGCCGACCTGGGTGGAGGGCTTGGCCGCGACGGGCGCCGCGGCGACCACCGCCTCCAGCTCCACCGTCAGGTCCCTCGCCGAGGCATAGCGGGCGTCGGGCTCGGCCTCCAACGCCTTGGAGACGATCTTGTCGAGGCGGATGTCGAGCCCCGGCGTCTTCTGGGACGGGAGCCGGAACCGCCCTTGGGGCACGTCCCCGGTGAGCAGCTCGTAGAGGATGACTCCCAGCGAGTAGACGTCGGCACGCTCATCGACGGAGCGCGCGTCTCGGCGCTGCTCGGGGGCCATGTAGTGCAGGGTGCCCATGGCCGTCGCCGCGCGCGTCAGGGCCAGCGAGGCTTGGTCGGTGCGGCGCATTCCCGCCAACCCGAAATCCACCACCTTGGCCGCGCCCGCGGTGTCGACGAGGATGTTCTCGGGCTTGAGATCGCGGTGGATGACCCCCTTCTGGTGGGCATACCCGATGGCGTCGCCGATCTGCACCACGATGCGCAACCGCTCGTCGAGGCTGAGCGGCCGGCTGCTCATCCTCTCGCGCAGACTGGCTCCCTCGACCAGCTCCATGGCGAAGAAGAACGTGCCCGAGGCCCGGTCGCCGCCGCGGTCGATGATCTGCACGATGTGGGGATGCGAGAGCGCGGCCAGCGCGGAGGCCTCCTTCTCGAAGCGCTGGACGAATTCGGGGTCGGCGGCGAGCTCGGGGGCCAGGAGCTTGAGCGCCACCGTGCGCCCCAGGGAGAGCTGCCGCGCCTTCCAAACCTCGCCCATCCCGCCCTTGCCCAGCAGCTCGACCAGCTCGTAGCCGGGGACCTCGGCGCGCTTGACCACCGCGGTGGGGGCGAGCGCGTTGGACGACCCTCCTCTGTCGGGCCGCGTCGGATCGGCGGCTGGCGGCGGCGGAGCGGGTTCGGTGGGGGCTGGGACCGGCTCGAGCGACGGGCGCAGCGCCGTCGGCTCGGAGCCCGAGCCCAGTGCGTTCGAGCCCCCGCGCGCGCTCACCCGCGACCCCGTCGGAGGGAGAGTCGGGCGCACGTCGGGCCGGCGCACCTCGAAGTGGATGCCGCAGGTGCAGCGCAGCCGCTGGCCGGTCACATAGACCGACACATCGTGCGTCCGCTCGCAGTTGGGGCACTTCTGGCGCGCCGCCTCGGC
>JACRCT010000927.1 GCA_016218885.1 Deltaproteobacteria bacterium
CTGCGCTCGACCGCAGCCACACGCAGTGCATCCGCCTGGCCTCCATCGAGCTGCGCACCGACGAGCTGGTGCTCACCCCCGACAGCGATCAGGACCTCGCGCTGGAGCGCCTGGCCCTGCGCGGCAAGGCCGACCTCTTCGAGGACGTCTTCGGGCGCAAGGTGGTGCTGCAGCGGAGCCCGGTCTCGTGAAGAGGAGGACCCCCATGCCTCGCAAAGCCTCCACCCGCCTTCAGGGCAAGGGGGCGCCTGCCCTCGACGCGCCCCAGAGCTTCATCAACCGCGAGCTCTCCTGGCTGGCCTTCAACGCCCGCGTGCTGCACGAGGGGCTCAACCCGGAGAACCCGCCGCTGGAGCGTCTGGCCTTCCTGGCCATCGTCGCCTCGAACCTCGACGAGTTCTTCATGGTCCGGGTAGGCGGGCTCAAGCAGCTGCTGCAGCAGGGCGATCAGCGGGCCTGTCCCGCCGGGCTGACTCCAGGAGAGCAGCTGGAGCAGATCGCGCGCCGCGCCCACTCCATGGTCGGCCAGCTCTACCAATGCCTTCAGCAAGACCTGCTGCCCCAGCTGGCCCGGCGAGGCATCGTGCGCATGAGGCCCGAGACCCTGGAGCGAAAGGAGGAGGCGCTCGCCACCCGCTACTTCTCCGACGAGCTCTTCCCCTCGCTGACGCCGCTGGCCGTGTCCGATGACGACGACCTGGCGGAGGCGATCACCGGGCTGACCCTGCACTTCGCGGTGCGGCTGCGGCGCGAGGATGTGCGCGCCAGCGACCCCGAGCGGCAGATGGCGCTTCTGCCCCTGCCCCGCTCCCTGGCGCGCTTCCTTCCCCTGCCCTCCGAGGCCGGCCACCGCTTCCTGCTGGTGGAGGACGTGGTTCGCCGACACCTCGAGCGATTCTTCCCCGGCTACGAGGTCGAGGAGGCCGCGCTCTTCCGCCTGACCCGCAACGCCGACCTCTCCCTCGACGAGGAGGAGGCGACCGACCTCCTGGAGGCCATGGAGGACGTGCTGCGCGCGCGCCGGGGCGGAGCGCCGGTGCGCCTGGAGCTGGCGGCCGACGCCTCGAAGCAGATGGCCGCCTGGCTGCGCGACCGCCTCGGCTTAGCCGACGACGACCTCTACCGTCTCTTGGGGCCAATCGACCTCAAGCCGTTCCTCAAGCTCGCCGGCCGGCTCGACGGCAAGGGGCTGCGCTACCCCGCCTTCGAGCCCCAGCCGGTGGCCGCCTTCGACGGAGCCGAGTCGCCCTGGGCGCCCATCCGCGAGCGCGACGTGCTGGTGCACCTGCCCTACGAGTCCTTCCGGCCGGTGCTGGACCTGCTCGAGGCCGCCGCTGACGACCCGCAGGTCCTGGCCATCAAGCAGACCCTGTACCGCACCAGCGTCGACTCGCCGATCATCGCCGCGCTGGAGCGGGCGGCACGCTCAGGCAAGCAGGTCACGGTCCTGGTGGAGCTCAAGGCCCGCTTCGACGAGGCGCAGAACATCGCCTGGTCGCGCCGGCTGACCGAGGCCGGGGCGCAGGTCGTCTACGGGGTGGTGGGGCTCAAGACGCACGCCAAGCTGATGCTCATCGTGCGCCGCGAGCCCGACGGGACCCGCCGCTATGTGCACGTCTCGACGGGCAACTACAACGACGCGACGGCGGGACGCTACGAGGACGTGGGGATGTTCACCTGCGATCCCGAGTTCGGCGCCGACGCCTCCAACTTCTTCAACGCCGTGACCGGCTACAGCGAGCCGCGGGAGTGGCGGCAGCTGGTGGTGGCCCCCACCGGCCTGCGCGAGCGGCTGCGCCAGCTCATCGACCGCGAGATCGCCCGGACCTCGAAGGAGGACCCGGGGCTGATCATGCTCAAGATGAACTCGCTGGCCGACCGGGCGATGGCCGAGCACCTGTTCCGAGCCGCGCAGGCGGGGGTGCGGGTGAAGCTGTGCGTGCGCGGCATCTGCTGCCTGCGGCCGGGAGTGCGGGGAGTGAGCACGGGCATCGAGGTGGTGAGCATCGTCGACCGCTTCCTCGAGCACAGCCGGCTGTTCTATTTCAAGAACGGCGGCGAGGAGGAGGTCTACGGGGCGAGCGCCGACTTCATGCCGCGCAACCTCGATCGCCGGCTGGAGATCATGTTCCCCGTGCGCGACGAGGTGGCGCGGCGGCGCCTGGTGAGCCTGCTCACGACGTGCTTCGAGGACAACCAGCGCGCCTGGAGGCTGCGTCCCGACGGGCTCTACGAGCGGGTCACGCCCCGGCGCGGCCAGCCTCCCCGGCGGGCGCAGGAGACGTTCATGGAGGAGGCGATCGCCCGAGCCGAGGCGGCGCGGGTGCGCCGGCTTTCGGTGTTCCGTCCCCTGGGCCCCGGCATGGCTCCCGGCTTGCGCCGCTGACGATGGATGGAGCCACTCGGAATTGACGAGGGCCCTCACCCCTGCCCCTCTCCCAACCGGTCGTTTCTCCCGGGGAGAGGGGTTCTCATCTACGCAACCGGCTCGGGCCTGATGTTCGCCAACCTCGTCATCGGCGTGGACATGTGGACTCCAGCCACTCAACCTAACCTCTCCCAGGTTCGGGCGGACGCGATAGCGTTCGCCCGAACCGTCTGGGAGAGGTCGGCGGGCTCACGTGAGTGATCCCGCCGGGTGAGGGCCTTCCCCGAACCTCTCGCCAAGCCCCAAACCTCGTGACAAACCTTGCCCCTCTACCCGCGGCCTCCGCGGCCCGTCGCCTTGGCCTTGGCCACCGGGTTCGGCTTCCGCGTCGACTTCTTCGCCCCTGACTTGCCAGCCCCAGCCTTGGCCGTCGACTTCTTCTCCGACTTCTCTGAGGCGC
>JACRCT010000923.1 GCA_016218885.1 Deltaproteobacteria bacterium
GCCCGTGCCGGAGCGCGAGTTCCTCGACCGAGTCCGTCGTGCCCTGCTGGAGAAGGTGACGCCGTGAGGCCTGCGCTCGTCTGGGCGGTGGCTGCGCTCTTGCTCCTCTGCTTTCCGGCCACGGGGCGGGCGTACAAGCGCAGCCAGGTTCCCGGAACCGACGGCAGCGGGCCGGAGCTGTACTGGTGCGCGCGCGAGCTCCCTTTCGTGATCAACGAGCTGGGCAGCCAGGACGCCGGTGCCGCCGACTCCATCGAGGCCTCGCGACAGTCCTTCTTCACCTGGATGGGCCCGTCCTGCACCGACCTCGCGTTCGTGGACCACGGCACGACCTCGCGCACGGACATCGGCTTCGACCAGAACTCTTCGGGCAACGTCAACCTCGTCGTCTGGCGCGAGGAGACCTGTGCCCGGGTCGTTCCCCGGGGAGATGCCTGCCTCACGGCCGGAGGCTGCAACAACATCTACAACTGCTGGGAGCAGTCCCCGCAGACCATCGCCCTGACCACGACCACCTTCAACAAGAGCACTGGCGAGATCTACGACGGGGACATCGAGCTCAACGGCGCGGGCTTCGTCTTCACCGCTGGCGAGGGCCAGACCTGTGAGAACCCTCCCCCACGCCCGGCGACCGGCTGCGTGGCCACCGACGTGCGCAACACGGTCACCCACGAGATCGGCCATGTCATCGGACTCGACCACGTCACCAACCCTGCGGAGGCCACCATGTACCCCTCGGCTGCGCTGGGGGACGTGGACAAACGCAGCCTCCATCAGGACGACATCGATGGGCTCTGTGACGTCTACCCGAAGGGGAAGAAGACGGCAGAGTGCCTGGCCAAGGACCCGGACATCGGCATCGGTGACTGCGGATGTGCCGCCTCCGGAGCGCCGGTCGCGGGGCTCTGGGCTTTCCTGTGGCTCCCCCTGGCGGGGCGCCGGAGACGCCCCTCTTGACCCTGGACGCCTCTCTTGACCGACCGGCGGGCCCCCGCCCAGAATCTGCGGCGGTCATGCCGAAACCCGAGCGCACCATCCTCGTCGTCGACGACTCCACGGTGCTGCTCGACCAGCTCTCCGCGGCCTTTGGCGATGCCGGATACCAGGTGGCGCACGCCATCGACGGCGAAGAGGTCTTCCGCAAGATCACTGCCTTTGATCCCGACGCGCTGCTGCTCGACGTCTACATGCCGAAGATGAACGGCGCCGACGTCTGTCGGCTGGTGAAGGCGCATCCGCATTGGAAGAAGACCTTCCTCGTGCTCATGAGCGCGCGCATGAGCGACAAGGAGATCGAGAGCTACCGGCGGATGGGGGCGGACCAGTTCCTGAAGAAGCCCTTCGAGCCTGCCGACGCGGTCGCGCTGGTGGATGCCGCCCTGGCCTCTCGGCCGGTGCGCCCCAGCGCCGTTGGCTGATCACCTCTTGGAATCAGGTCTCGCGGGAGCCTTCTTCGGCTCCGCCTCCTTCTTCTTCACTCCCAGGTCCTGGTCGAGGTTCTCGGGCAGCGTGAGATCCTGGTCGAGCGGGTTGCCGTCCTCGTCCAGCTGGACGCGGGGCTTGGCCTGCTCCTCGACCCGATCTCCGGAAGGCGCGGACCGGCTGCCGCGGCTCTCATGCTCTTGGGGGATGTCCCGGCTGTTGAACGAGAGGGCAAAGGCCGAGTGGTTGGACTCGTCGATCATCGTGCGGAACTCGACGGAGGTCTCGCTGAGCCGGACCACCGTGAGCTTCAGCTCGTCGCAGCCGCGGTCCTCGGCGCAGAAGACCGCCTCATCGTCGTTGGAGAGGTTCGCCAGATACACGAGCGTGCCCTCGTCGATGCGGGACCTCTGCGCGAGCCGGTACTGGAGGAGGGGGAGGCCCTGGTCGAAGTGGAAGAGCCGGTACTCGTGCCGGAGCGACTCGAGGCCCGCTTCGCGCATCTGCGCCGAGGTCAGCGAGAGGTGGTCGCCGCGAGCTGCGACGTAGAGCGTGTAGGGCATGGCTCCCATGGGGCTATCCCTGATCTGCCCCGTCCAGACTCCGCGCCAGTCCCGCATCAGGCGCAGCACGGCAGTCGAGCCGGCGCCCGAGGGCCTCGGCGGGGCTGAGGAGCAGGCGGCGGCGACGAGGGCGAGGATGAGGGCGGCGGGCAGAAGGCAAGGGCGCATACGACCTCCAGAAAGGCGCGGCTCATCGTCGCTACGGGCCCACACGAGACGGCAATGGCGCACCGCCGCGCGGCAGGGCAGGCGGGAAGCTCACAGACCAGCACCTTCGGTCACCAACAGGTCGATGGCGCGCGCTCCGTCGAAGAGCCCGTCAGCGGGCGCGACGAGCCGATGGGCGGTGAGGGCCTCGAGGATCCTGGCTGCCTCGGGGTCCTTCTCGCGGTCCAGCTCGAGCAGCGTGTCGCGAAGGAGTGGCAGGTTGGCGAGGTCGGCGCGCACGGCGAAGACTTCGCCGGGGACCGGGTCGGTCAGGCCGAGCACCGTGAGCTCCTTGGCGCGCTCGGGTGGGAGCAGGTCGGTGATCGCGCCGGCGTAGGCCGCACCGGCATCCACGGTGCCGGCCAGCACCGCTTGGAGCACCTTCTCGTGGCCGCCCGCGAACTCGCGCTGATAGTCGGAGGGTCTCAGGCCTTGGGCCCAGAGAAAGGCGAAGGGATACTCGAAGCCCGAGGCAGAATGGGGATCGACGAAGGCCAGCTTGCGGCCCTTGAGGTCGGCGATGCTGGTGAAGCCGCGATCGGCCCGTGCGACCACGATGCCGCGATGAGTCTGGGCGCCGCCGCGGGAGTTCACCGCGACCGCCTGGTAGCCCATCTCGTGCGCCCGGCTGTAGACGACCGGACCGGTCAGGACCAGATCCCAGCGGCGCTCGGCGAGCGCGCGGGACAGCTCCCGGTAGCTCGAGGCGACCGTGGCCTCGACCGGACCGCCCAGCCGGCGCTCGAGGTGCCGCACCAGCGGTGAGAGCTGGGCCTGGCGCGATGCCGAGTCGCCCAGCGAAACAGCGCCCAGGGTCAGCACCGGGGCCCGTCGAACGGGAGGAGGCGGCGCCGAGCTGCACGAGGTGGCCACGGACAGCGCCACCAGGCCGCACAGGGCCCCGACCAAGGGAGATCTCATGAAAACGAGCTCGTGGGGCACGGGCCCCGCTTGAGGAAGCGCCCAAAGCCGGCCCTGCCCAGCCAGTGGCCGCCATCGACGATCAGCTCGCCCCTGGCGAACACCAGCGCTGGGGCGCCCTTGACGACGCGACCTTCGTAGGGCGAGTAGTCGGTGCGCATGTGCAGGTCGCGCCAGGACAGGCTCTGCTCGCGCTCCGGGTCCCATACCACCACGTCGGCGTCGGCCCCTGGCACCAGGGCGCCCTTGCGCGGGTAGAGCCCGAAAATCTTTGCCGGCGCGGTGCTGGTGAGCTGCACGAAGCGGTTCAGGTCGATGCGGCCCTTGCGCACCCCCTCCTCCCATAGCAGCAGCAGGCGCGTCTCGATCGACGGTGCGCCGTTGGGGATGTCGGTGAAGCGCTCGCGCCCCTGGTCTTTCTGCCCCCGGAAGAAGAAAGGGCAGTGGTCCGTGCCGACCGCCGCCAGATCTCCCAGGGACAGGCCTCGCCAGAGGTGCTCCTCGTTTCCGGGGGCTCGCACCGGCGGGCTGAACACGACCTTGGCCCCTTCCAGGCCCGGTGCCTCGATGTCCCGGGTGGACAGGCACAGGTATTGGGGGCAGGTCTCGGCCCACACCTGCTGCCCGCGGAAACGCGCCTCGCGCACCGGCTCGAGCGCCTCCTTCGCGGTGAGGTGGACGACGTACAGGGGGGCGCCGGCCACCTCGGCGAGCGCGATGCAGCGCGCGGTCGCCTCGCCCTCCAGGC
>JACRCT010000939.1 GCA_016218885.1 Deltaproteobacteria bacterium
CCTTGCCCCCGCTCGAGGGCCGGCTCGTCATCGCGCACGTCGCAAACATGACCCACCCGGTCAAGGCGCACGAGGACCTCTTCGAGGCGGTGCGCTGGCTCAAGGCGCGCCACCCGGAGATCCTCGTCCTGCTCGTGGGGGACGGGGCGCGCAGGGCGCACCTCGAGGCCCTGGCAGGGCAGGCGGGGCTGCGCGGCCAGGTGGAGTTCTTGGGCCATCGCGGCGACGTGCCGGCCATCCTCGCGCGGTGCGATCTGGGCGTTCTCTGCTCCCACGCCGAGGGGCTGTCCAACGCCATCATCGAGGGGATGGCTGCGAGGCTGCCGATGGTCGTCACCGACGCGGGCGGCGACGCCGAGCTGGTGAAGGACGGCGCGCGCGGTTTCGTGGTGCCGGTGCGCGCGCCCCTCGCGCTCTCGGCACGGCTATGCGCGCTCGCCGAAGCCCCCGAGCTGCGTGTGCGCATGGGTGAAGCGGGGCGCGGCTTCGTGGAGTCCGAGCTGACCGTGCAGACGCTGCTTCGTCGCCACGAGGCGCTCTACCTGCGGGTCATTGAGCAAAGGGCCGGAAAGCAGGCGTGAGCGGCCCGGGAAGCTGGCCTTCCAAGACCACCAAGACCACCAGGGCGATCGATCAGCGCGGCTTGCCCTTGATCTTCTCGGCCGTCTCCTCCATGCCCTTGCGCAGCTTCTCCAGGGCGTCCTTCGCCTTGTCCGCTTGCGATCCGCTGGACTCGGCGAGCCCCTTGATCCCGTGCTTGGCGAGGATGGCGGCGACGCTGGGGTTCTTGAGGTAGTCCATCAGGCCCCAGCCGCGGGCGTCGACGAAGGTCTCGGCGAACCCGAGCTTGCCCTTGCGCTCCACGACCAGCTCCTTGTCGGTGAGCACGAAGTGGTAGCTCAACGCGGCGAAGAGCCCGCCGGCGATGGCGAAGCCCAGCACGAACGTGACCAGCACCTTCTTCATGGCGACCTCCGAAAAGGCATTGGGTGTAGCAGGCGCTCAAGCGCTGGTCCATCGCTTGAGCGGGCGATTCGTGCTGAGATCGTCCGCCCATGGTCGCCTACGCCCGGAGGGTCGCAGCCTTGGCAGGGGTCGTCGCGCTGGCCGCGCCGCTCGACGCTGCGGCCGCTGAGCCGACGCATGCCATCGGCCTTGCCCAAGCCAGAGAGATCCTCTTCTCCGCGGACAAGCGGTCGGTCGCCGAGGAGCGATGCGGGACGGGGGCCGAGCGCGAGCAGATCGCCTGCTTCGTCGCCCTGCGCTTCGCCGAAGATGCCAAGGCGGCGAAGCTCGCCGTCGACCTCTATGAGCGCACCGGTACGGTGGCGGGAACGCTCCCCGAGCAGGACTTCGACGGCGCGTATCGCGGGAGGCTGCACCTGGTCCCCAAGCTGCCAGTGGGGCCTCATCGCCGGCACTTGGAGTGGGCCGCTGCCGCCTTGCTGGAGCTCGATGACTTCTTCGCCGACCTGCAGCGCGATGCCCCGGTGAACTACCGCTGGAAGCCCCTCGACCTGCGCTTCTTCGAGTCGGTGAAGCGGCGCACCCCGTCGGCCTGGGCCAGTGGCTGGGAGGTGGCCTACAACGTGTCGGGTTCGCTGTTCGGGTCGGCGGCCGGGGTGCGAGAGACGATGTTCCACGAGGTCTTCCATCTCAATGACTTCGCGCGTGGCCAGTGGTCCCAGCGGGCGCTCGCGGACGTCTACGGGCGCATCGTGGCCCGGTGCGGGACCCGCATCGGCTGCCTGGCGCCCTACGCGCCGGACCCGATCATCGTGCGTGGCGGGACCTACTACGCTTTCATGCCCGACAACGGGGTCGCCGAGTACGCAGCGGACCTCGCCAAGCGCTACTACGTGGAGCACCGGGCCCTGATGCGCAAGCAGAAGCTCCCCGGCAGGCCCTTCAAGTGCCTCGCGCCCGAGAATGCCGAGGCCTGGAGGAGGGTCTCGCAGGAGTTCTTCGGCGGGGTCGATCGCGTTCCTGCCTGCGAGGGTGGATAGGGCTCCGCTCCCGGGCGAGCTGCAGCTAACATGGCGGCTGCTTCGCGCGCTGCTCCATGTCTATGATGGCTCTCCAAGGAGGTGCCCATGAGGAAGCTCAAGCGTCCAGTCGAAGAGGTGAGGGCGGAGCTGCTTGCCGACCGTGCCACACAGAGCATCGCCAAGCGGCTGGGCTTGCCGGTCGAGGCCTACGTGGAGAAGGTCCTCGACTACGCCTTGCACCCCGGCAAGCAGCCGAAGCTGAAGCTGCTGCCCGAGAGTGTCGTGAAGGCCCGCGGAGGTAACACCATCGCTCGGGTCAAGAAGTGGTTCGCCGCGGTCCGTGCCGGGAAGGTCGACCTGCGCGACCCCAGGGAGAAGGACGGCTTCGAGGGCGGCCAGCACACGGCCCCTCCTCCACGCCCGCGCCGCCGCCGCAAGGCAAAGTGAGCCGGAGCCCGAAGCAACTATTCGGTGGCCGGCGCGACAATCCCATCAGAACGACAAATTGCAGCAGACACTCGTAGGAGGGCGATCATGGGCTTGTTCGATAGCATCGGGAAGATCGGTGGCAGTCTCCTTGGCGGGATCGGCGGGGGTTCCTCCGGCGGCGGCGGCCTGCTCAGCTCTCTGACCAAGCCTTTCGAGGGGATTCTGGGCGGCCTCTTCGGAGGCTCCTCTTCCGGGTCCGGCTACAGCTCGGGTCTTCTGGGCGGCCTGGGAGGTATGCTGAAGTCCTTCGGCGGCAACTTCATGAGCTCGGCCATGGACCTTCTGTCGTCGGGTCCGCTGGGCGCTCTCTTCGGCATGATGCAGTCCGGCTCGTCGGACTCCGCGGATTCCTCGACCGGCGGCTCCAACCTGATCGACAGCCTCCTCAAGTTCCTCAACATTGACCTCTCCAGTCTGACTGGCGATGCCAAGGAGAACCTCACGGAGGGGACCGCTGCTTCGCAGGCGAGCAACCTCCTCGAGGAATAGCTCGGCCATTCGCGCAGCTGCTCGCGCTTGGTTGGTGTGAAGGGCCGTCCCTCGGGGCGGCCCTTCTGCTTGTGTGCCCAGCATGGGCTGGCGCATCTATTGGGGCCGTCGCCAGCGGAG
>JACRCT010000940.1 GCA_016218885.1 Deltaproteobacteria bacterium
CGCTATCGGCTGGTCTCGGCGCTGGGGCAGGGCGGGATGGCGACGGTGTTCAAGGCCTATGACCTCGAGCTGGATCTGGAGGTCGCGCTCAAGGTCTTCACGCTCTCCACTCAGGACGAGAGCCTGCTCGCGCGCTTCAAGCAGGAGCTCAAGCTGGCGCGCAGCCTCAATCACCCCAACGTCATCCGCCTCTTCGATCTGGGGATCTTCGCCGGGCACCGCTACATCACCATGGAGCTGCTGGAGGGAGCGGTGCTCACCTCCCTGCTCGGAGCACCGATGGAGGTGCGCCGGGGCGTGGGCTACCTCGTCCAGGCCTGTGACGGGCTGCAGGCGGCGCACGACCAGGGAATCGTCCACCGCGACGTCAAGCCCGACAACTTCTTCGTCACCTGGGACGGGGTGGTGAAAGTCATGGATTTTGGGATCTCCAAGCCCCGCGTGGCCACCGGCCTCACCCAGGTCGGCATGGTGGCCGGGACCCCGCAGTACATGTCGCCGGAGCAGATCAACAACTTCACCACCGTGACGGCGGCGACCGACCTCTACGCGCTGGGCGTGGTGGCCTACGAGATGTTCACCGGGTCGCCTCCGTTTCAGCACGCCGACCTGATGCCGCTGCTGCAGATGCATGTCGGGCAGCTGCCCCGGCCCCCCAGAGAGCTCGTCCCGGCGCTACCAAAGGCGTTGGAGGCGATCATCCTGACCTGCCTGCAGAAGGACCCCGCGCGCCGCTACGCCTCGTGTGCCGACCTGTCCCAGGCGCTGCGGGCGGCTCTGGGCTCCTGAGCGGGTGCGGCTGCTGCCGCGGCGACGAGGCCCGTGATTCCGATTCACACTTCCGATCGATCGGAATTGCGGGCCGGGTACGCAGCTCTGGCGCGCACGGTGATAGCCCGGAGCTACGGGTACCCGCTCCAGGGTTTGCGATCCCCTGTGCAATTGCTGGAAGGCCTTCGTCGACATGGACCCGGAGCCAGGAAGCTTGGCGAGCGCCTGGGTCTCCTCCCAGAAGTCCACGCCCTCAGCCGACTTCAAAAAGGGCTGAGCGTCATCGGCCCTGTTCAGGTAGCCGGTGACGAGAAAGCATTCCAAGAAGTCCCACAGCCGGCCAATTTCGAGGCTCGCGGCACAAGCACTGGACGTCGCCGAAGGTACTTCAGGTCCTCTCAAGCGCCGATTGCATCTCCGGGCTCGAGTCCAGCGAGACCGCGACCTCGGCCAGGCGGCGGGCCTCATCCTTGCGGCCAGCCGCGCGCAGGCCCCTCAGAAAATGGGTTGCCGTCGTACGAAGATGTTCCCGCAAGCCTGCAACCATCGCTTCGTGCATCTCGGCTTGTAGTCCCTCCATCCCGGGGGGGTGCTCTAGGAACATCTTCCCTGTGTTCCCTCCGCGGGTTCAGGAGGTCCGTCGGCGCAGCAGATCAGTCGCCCGCCGCGGGGACCGCGTTGGCCCTGTCCGATTCCAGGGAGAAGACCCCGTTGCAGACAGCGGGGAGGGCGCCACGTTCAGTCCCATAGCTGCAGCGGGCAAAGACGGTTCCCTCGTGTACGAAGGAGCCGAACACCGCTACCGGCGCCAAGGTCGGGCCCATAGGGACACTCACCCGCCGGCAGGTAGCGGGGACCCCCTCGATCTCGCAAGGCAACCGCTCGACGTGCGGGTCGAACGCATGGAAGCGAGCAAGGAGGGTCTGCTCAAATGAATCCGGCGCTCGTGTATCTGCCGAGTTGGACCGGAACCAGCCGAACTCGGTCCCATCCGTGCACTGCAGGATGAACGACTGCTCGGCCACGAAGTCGACGTGGCAGCCCTTCGGCACGACGGTGCGCCGCGACAGGATGGGCGGAGGTTCTTTGGCAGGAGAAGGAGCACGCGGGGACAGGAGGAATAGGGTCAGCTCCCTGCATCGCCGCGGCCCGTCCGGCACGCTCAGGTTGAAGCTGCAGTGCACGACCTTGGTCCGGCTGGAGACTGCTGCGGCGGCCTTATAGAGCTCCGTCGAGCCCAGCCGGCCATTGGACCGGAACCGGCGGCCGATTATCCCACTTGCTGGCGACCACTCTTCCAGCCCTTCCAGGCTCGGGAGGACCGAGCGCGCCCCTGCGAGCGCATCCTCGAGCCCATCGGCGGGCGTGCCGTCGAACACATCCAGGGAGGCGCGCACGCCGTCCGGGCAGGAGAAGCCAAGGCCCTCTGGGGAAGTAGTCATCGTCTTGCAGCCTTCGATGGGCGAAGCGGCGCGGTCAGGCGCGGCCCGTTCCGCTGGGCCATGCGCGCAGCCGGCGAGGACGACTAGGAGAAACATGTGAAGGCCAAGCGCGATTTGTGGGCTCATCAGGCCATCCTCCGAGCATCTGGCAACAGCCGCTCTCACGCGCAGAAGAGGTAGGTTCCGCGTCGTGGCAGAGTCACTCCGCGAGTCACCCGCGGCGGGTCCTTCACACCGAAGACGCGATCAGGCAGACTCCGTTGCATCCCACTCATGGCCTCTCGCCGCCGCGGGTCCCGAGCTCGGGAAGCACGAGTCGCCGGGCGTTCAGTCCGCACTGCTCTCGATCGAGGACGAGAGCCTGCTCGCGCGCTTCAAGCAGGAGCTCAGGCCGGCGCGCAGCCTCAATCACCCCAACGCCATCCGCCTCTTCGATCTGGGAACCTGTGCCGGGCACCGCTACATCACCATGGAGCTGCTGAAAGGAGCGGTGCTCACCTCCATGCTCGGAGCGCCGATGGAGGTGCGTCGGGGCGTGGGCTACCTCGTCCAGGCCTGTGAGGGGCAGCAGGCGGCGCACGACCAGGGGATCGTCCACCGCGACGTCAAGCCCGACAACTTCATCGTCACCTGGGACGGGATGGCAGGGGGCTCGCCATACAGCGACCACGTGCGGCTCACCGGTCAGCTCCGCGCGCAGCCCAGGCCAGGCGAAGGCTACGGGCTCTTGCACAGCTCGGCCGTCGGATTCCCCGAGCAGTAGGCGGCCATACATCCAACCAAGCTGACAGCCTCACTGCTGCAAGCGTTCGAGGCGATTGCAGCGCAGGCGGCCACCTTGGCGTCGCAGCTCAGGTACGCGTCGTACGCGGGGACGCAGGATGACGTGATGGCGCCGGAACGCCCCGAGGTGCAGCTCGCCTGGCAGTCGGTGGACCTCAGCTCCTCGCTGGCGTTGGCACAGGCCTTCTTCTCCTCGCACCGCGCCTGGCAATCGGGGGCGCAGATGCCCTCGGAGGCGCTGCACGAGCCTCCGAAGCACTGCCGGTTCTCGGTGCAGGTTTCGCCGTCGGCGCGGCTCTTCTCGACGTAGCAGACAGGCTGCGTGCGCCCGTCGAATGCCGCACAGAAAAGACCCGCTCCGCAGGCATCGATCCCCCAGTCCGAGCAGCACGCCGCGCTCGGGAGCTGGGCCTTGGGAATGCTGTCTCGGCAGCCTCCCTCGTTGCTCTCGTGGTTCGTGTTGCCGCCGCAAGACGCGAGAGCCAATCCGGCAAGTGCGATCCCCACGATCTTCAAATGCATGGACTTCCTCCTGTTGTGTGCCGCGGGAATCTATCCGCACGGCGCTGGAACAGCCATGGGAGCGCCCCCCAAGGTGCCTCACGCCATCTCGTATTTGTTGGGGCAACCTTTGCGCCCCAGTCACTGGACGAGGCATCCCTTGCTGCGTTGCATGCGTTCCCCTCTGCCTAGGCCCGAAGCCCCTCCGACCGGCGTGGAGCCATCGCCGGCGTCGACCGACGCGACTCGCGCCGCGGGGAGCCGGGCGGGGAGCGCCGATACCCGACCCGCCGCCGCGGGGCCAGCAAGCTCGCGTCCGTGTCGCCGCGGCCGGCGGGTTCGTTCTGGCGTCCATCGCCGTCGGCTTGTTTTGACCCGGTGTAGCCAAGCTCAGAACGTGACGTTGAGCGTGAAGGCGTGGCAGGCGTTGGTGGAGCCTCGACGACCAGGTAGTACGTCGCAGTAGCCCCGATGCAGGCGAGGACCGCGCCGACGCATCGAGCGCGGACGCTTGCGAAGGCTGACACGAGCGTGATCCGCTGCTCTCTGCGGGCGATGCGCGTGGGCGACTTGTCCTAGGCACTTCGGGCGGCTCTGCGCTCCTGAGCGGGTGCGGCAGGTCCCGCGGCGACGAGGCTCTGGGCGCGGAACCGCTCCGCGCCAGGGCAGCGAGTCGAGGGCCGGCGCATGTGCCTATGGGGAGATCGGGCGGCCAAGGCCGGCAAGCCAAGCGGTGGCATTCAGGAAGAGGGCCGCGTTGGTTCCCTGCGAGTCATCCCAGCCGTTGAACAACCTGTCGCCCGCGCTGCCGGTCCCGTCGTCTGCCGGCGACGAATCGCCGATGGCAGCCACGCGCCCAAGGCCCAGCTCCGCGATTGCGAAGGCGACGCCGCTGGCACCTTGGGCGACGCCGTTCTTCCAGATCACTCCCCGAACGCTGGGATTCGCCTGCGGGCTCAGTGTGAGCGAGCAGCCAGCGTAGATTGTGACTGCCGACACCTCTCCGAAGGGGCCGTGCAAGATGGGCGTGGTGGAGTCGTGGGCGAGGTTGTCGGGAGTCTGGGTGAAGTTGTCCGAGGCGAAGGTGATGCCAAAAGGATTGCCTTGGGCCTGCGCCAGGTCGTTCCAAACCTCGACGGCATCGACTCCATCATTGTTGCGGTCCGCACCCGTGTGGTCGGCGATCATGAACAGCCCACCGCCGGCGATCACGAAGTCGACGAGGGCCATGTGCTCCTCGGGCGTGAACGCCACGTTCGGCTCGGGGACGACGAACACCTGGTAGTTGGAGAGATCCTGGGGATTCGACGGATCGTCCATGGTGATTCGATTTGGGAGGGAAAGGGTCTCGATCTGGTAGCCGCCGCGAGCAAGCGCGACGCCCCATGCGGAGAACCCGCCAACCCAGTCCGACTCGTAGTTCGGATTCGCGGGAGAGGGCAGAGGGCCGGAATCGTCCACGACCCAGTCCGCGTTGCCTGCCTGCTCGGCCTTGGTGTTGTCGAAGAGCACGCGGATGGACCCGGCGTCGCTGCGATTGAAGCCGGCATCGGAGCGCGGGGTACCTGAGTCGTATGGGCTGGCGCCGGAATCGACCTGAGCCAGGCCGGCATCGGAGCGCGGGGTGCCGGAGTCGTATGGGCTGGCGCCGGAATCGACCTGAGCCAGGCCGGCATCGGAGCGCGAGGTGCCGGAGTCGTATGGGCTGGTGCCGGAATCGACCTGAGCCAGGCCGGCATCGGAGCGCGCGGTGCCGGAGTCGTATGGGCTGGTGCCGGAATCGACCTGGGCCAGGCCGGCATCGGAGCGTGGGGTGCCGGAGTCGTATGGGCTGATGCCGGAATCGACCTGAGCCAGGCCGGCATCGGAGCGCGGGGTGCCGGAGTCGTATGGGCTGGTGCCGGAATCGACCTGAGCCGGGCCGGCATCGGAGCGCGGGGCACCGGAGTCGTATTGGTTGGCACCGGCGTCGCGGCTCTGGCAGGCACCAGTGCTGCCGGAGTCCGGGCAACCCGTCGTCGGCCCCAGGCTCAAGCTGAACATCGCCGGCTTGCAGGTCTTCTCCTTGAAGACCACGTAATAGGTTCCGGGCGTTCGCACCCTGTGGACGATATGCGCGTCCCGAGTAGTCGCGTCGGCATTGTCGTTGGAGGTGAGCGCCGCGAAGTCGGACTTGGTAACCCAGGCTTTGGCGTCAGCGCTCGAGCGCACCCAGATGTCGATCGGATGGTTCCTCTGGGTAGTCGTGAACTCGAAGGCGCGATAGGTCGGAGAACAGTTGAAGGGGAGGTCGGTGACCGTCTCGCCGAAGGCGATCTTCCCCATCACGGCGGAAGGGTCGACCGTCAGGTCGGTCTCCGCCTCGTCCACGGCTAGTCCGCCGAAATCCAGGGTGCCCACTCCGCAGCCCGCGCCTGCAAGCGCGAGAAGGGCATACAGGGAGAGCAGTCGCTGGCGCATTCGCGGGTTCTCGCTTTCGAGGGGGAGTTGCCTTCCTCGAAACCAAGGACCCGAGCAGGCGCTGGGATGTCGCATCTTTGGCCTTCGGCCATCCTCTGTGTGTCGGCTAACGGCGCGGATTTACAGGTGTTCTCCTTGCGCGCCTCGAAGGTGATCGTCGCGATGGCCTCTTCCTTGAGCACGGCGGCTCTTCCGTCACGTCGCCCACGATGCTCGGGGAGTCGTGTCGCGGCGTTGAGGACGCGTGGGCGGTGGGCATCCCGGGCGTGCCTACGTTCCCTGAGGCGAGAGGCGAGCGTGGGCTGATGGCCCCAACGGCCCCTTGGCCTACGAGTGAGGGGGACGATGTCGTCTGCGGAGCATCGAGCGGAACTCTTCGCGACCGTGCTCATGGCCCTGTCGAGCATCCTCACCGCGTGGGCCACCTTCCAGAGCGCCAAGTGGAGCGGCTTGCAGGCCAAGGCCTACGATGACGCCGAGGCTGCGCGGGTGTCCGCGGCCCGCCTTTCCGGGCGCGCCGACCAGCTGGCGACCCTCGACGCCAACCTCTTCCTGGCCTGGAGCAGGGCGGTGGAGAGCGAGGAGGGGGCCCAGGAAGTCGCCCGCCGCGGCTACCGGCCGGCACCCGCCTCGCTGGCACAGTTCCTCTCCGCGCGATTCCGCCCCGAGTTCAGAGTCGCCTTCGAGGCCTGGTTGTCGACCAACCCCTTCACCAACCCGGACGCGCCGCGCTCGCCCTTCGAGATGCCGGAGTACCGGCGCAAAGACGAGGAGGAGGCGGCCCGGCAAACCCGGATGGGCGAGGAACGCGTCGCGGCGGCCCGGAGCTTCAACCTCCGCTCCGACCGATACGTGGCGACCGCCGTCGTCTTCTCCATGGTCCTCTTCTTCGCCGGCGTGGGCCCCAAGCTGGAGGGGCGCCTCGCCCGGGGCCTCATGCTGGGCCTGTCAGTCCTCTTCCTCGTCGGCGGAGCGAGCATCCTCGCGACGTTCCCGGTGGCCTTGGACTGATCACGGGCCCGCAACCTGGCGACTTGGAAGACCGGGCCGCCTACCCGCTCGCCGCAGGCGGCCCGGTCGCGATCGTGCCGGGGCGCTCACACGGGCCGAACCGGCCGGCCCTCGATGTAGCCGCGATAGCCCATCGGTCGCAGCTGGAAGCGGGGCCCGTCATCATCGGCCCACTGAAAGCCGTAGGTCTCGGGGCGATAGGAGCTCATGACGTCCCACAGGGACGCGATGGCCTTCTCGAAGTCCTTGTCCTCGAACGGCGGGCCCTGGAAGACTATCATCTTGCAGGCGGGTAGCTCCATGAGCTCGAAGCCTTCGGGCATCGGGCCGCCGAAGTCGGCGGGAACCTCGACGCCTTGGGCGTACTGGGAGGTCCCAGGAGGCCGCATCCCGGCCGGAAGCCACAGGCCCATCGGCTCCTGCAGGGCAGGCTGGATCTTGGCCAGCTCGTCCCAGACATCGCAGCCGACCTCCTCGCAGTACTCGAAGTAGTGGGTGGCCTTCCGGCCGCGCTTGACGACCATCTTCCGGGCCGGTCGGTCCAGGACCTGGACGAAGACGGTATTGGGCTTGTCGTTCATGACCATGGCGAGTTCTCCTCGTTGCCTCCGGGTGTACCAATCGCGGAGCTGCGGGGGCAGGAACAGCTCGACGGTCGCTCCGCTCGTGCGGAAGCGTGTCGGCGACATGCCGAACTGGCGAGCGAAGGCTCGGGTGAAGCCTTCGTGGGAGTCGAAGACGAAGTCGAAAGCCACGTCGATGACCTTGCAGGGCTCCTCGCGAAGCCGCTCTGCCGCTGCGGATAGGCGGCGCAGCCGGATGTACTCGAACGGCGGCCTCCCGGTGACTTCCTTGAAGAGCCGCGCCGCGTGCCACTGCGAGTAGCCCGAAACGCGGGCCAGAGCGCACAGCGTGATCGGCTCGCCGAGATGCGCCTCGATGTGCTCCTGCATGCGCTGCACGGCCTTGATCTTGTCCCACTGCGTCAACACGTCGCCTCCGACTCATGCCGGGAGAAGCTAGCCTCCCGCCGCCAATGCTTCTTGACCTGCCTTGCGAATCGGCTCACGAGCACCTGAGTGGGCCCGCACGTCCCTGGCAGGGCGCAGAGCCGCCCTGCGGGTTCCCCGGGCCTCGTGCCCGGACCTTGGCTCCGTACCAGGCAAGCTATTGGTACCACTCCGACGAGGTCGGGATGGCTTCCAGCCGGCCCTCCTGCGCCGGAGCCAGAGCGCTGATGGCTGCCAGCTCTGCAGGAGATGGGCTCCCGCGGCCCCGGAGCGCGGTCACCCTGCCGCGGCGCCGTCTCCCGCGGCGGCGGGAATTCGAATTCGGAACCTGGCCCTGAACGACAGCCCCGACTCGCTGGACGTCTGGATCGCCGAGCCGGGCGCCGCCCCGTAACAGACTCAGCTCCGACGGCGAGGTAGAGAAGGTCCGAGCGGTCGGGAGCGGCGGAGCGCCGTCTCTACGTCCGCGGGTGGGTGTCAGCTGCGCGGGGGTGGTGGCCTGATCAGGTGGTAGACGGCCGCGTAGAAGCTCGTGGCGCCGCGGTGATCGGGCAGCGCTCCCATGAAGAAGGGCGCGTCGATGGTGGCAACCCCGTAGAAGGGCCGCAGGTACCAGGCGGCCTGGCCGCCACGAGCAACGACAGCGCTAGCCAGGCGCTGCCCAACGCCAGGCTCCTGGGGAGGCCGAGCGCGTGGAGGCCGAGCACGGCCCTGGCTTGGCGCTCCAGCGCGAGCGAGCCGCAGGCAGCGATGAAGACCACGTTGAGCCCCAGGAAGAGCGGGTACTCCTGGAGCCCGGTCGCGTCCGCGCGGCGCAGGGTCATGGCAAGCGTCAGGCATGCCGGGCTGAGGGAGGCCAGGAGGACGGAGAGGTCCCGGAAGGTCTGGAGGGCGAGGCGCTGGACCTCTGCGAAGCTGAGCGAGCGCGACACGAACTGCGCGCTGACGAACCAGGCCACGCTGCAGACGACGCAGGTGGTGAAGACGAGCAGCGGAAACTTCACGAGGTTGCGGGCGGCGAACTCGAGGCTGTGGATGAGCACCAGCAGCGCTGGCAGCATCGAATCGGACGGTCGCCCTTCGACGCCCTGCAAGCCGAACGCAACCGCGATTCCGGCCACGGCCGTCGTCCCGACGAGGCCCATGCGGTGCGAGCCGCGCGCCGTGGTCGCGGGCGTTTGGATGTCGTAGGTGAGGGTCGCGCCGCATGCGCAGCGCCGCGCGTCGTTCGGATTCTCCGCGTCGCAAGTGGGACATTGCATGTCATTCCCGATACCAGCGAATCGCTTGCACGTCTACGAGGGGCGCCCCAGGGCGCCCGTGCCGCGTGGGAGGGAAGAAACGTGCAGTTTCGAGAATGACCGTCGCCGTTGTCGGCGAACGTTCGGCGAGCTTGGCGGACGCTCCGCCTCCCCGCCGGGGCGCGTCCAGCGGGGAGTCAGAGAAGGGGTGGGTGGGGCCGCTGCTAGTCACGGCTGACCGTTACGTCGCCGGCGCGCCCTCCTCGGCGCTCATCGACGGCCGGCTCGCGTAGCCCGGGGCCACGATGGGGATCTTGCCCAGGGCGAAGGCATCGGCGCGTCCCCACCTCCCCGGGATGCCGAGCAGGCCCAGGCGCTCGATCACTCGAGGCACGGCCGGGGCGACGAGCAGGTGGTCTCCGACCGGCTCCAGGCCCAGCAGGGCGCGCAGCATCAGGAGCGGGGCGCCGGTCGCCCACGCCTGCGGGCTGCATGCGGTCGGGTACTCGACCGGGAACTCGGTGAGCTCGCGGGGGTGGCCTGCGAAGGCCTCCGGGAGACGGCCATCGAAGAACTGCGCGGCCTCGAGGATGGAGAAGGCCAGCCGCGCCGCCTCCTTGGCGAAGCCATAGCGGCGCAGCCCCCACGCGGTGATCGAGCAGTCGTGTGGCCACACGGTGCCCACGTGATAGCCGATGGGGTTGTAGCCGCCGTCTCCCTCGGCCATGGTGCGCACGCCCCATCCCGAATAGAGGCGTGGGCCCATCAGGTGGTCCACCACCGCCTGGGCCTTGTCCTTGTCGACGATGCCGCTCCAGAGCAGATGGCCGATGTTGGAGCTGAGCGCGTCGACCTGCTTCTTGTCCCCGTCGAGGGCCAGCGCGAAGTAGCCGCGGTCGGCGAGCCAGAAGTCCTGGTTGAAGCGGCGCTTGAGCGCCGAAGCCTGCTCCTCGAGCTTGCTGGCCAGCCCCGGGTCGTTCCAGATCTCGCGGGCCAGCTGCGCGCAGCGCACCCGGGCGTCGTAGACGTAGCCCTGGATCTCGCAGGTCGCTCGCGGCAGCTTCGCCAGGGTGCCGTCGGAGAAGAGGATTGAGTTCCAGGAGTCCTTCCAGCACTGGTTGACCAGGCCGGTCTTGGGGCTGCGGGTCTCGTACTCGACGTAGCCGTCCTTGTCGCGGTCGCCGTAGTCCTCGATCCACGAGAGCGCGGCGCGGGCCTGGGGCTCGAGCGCGCGCACCAGCTGGGCGTCGCCGCTGAAGCGCTCGTACTCGTCGAGGAGGACCAGGAAGAGAGCGGTGGTGTCGGCGCCCCCGAAGTAGGGCGACTGCGGGCGCTCCTCGAAGGCGGTCATCTCCCCCCAGCGCAGCTCGTGGATGATCTTGCCCGGCTCCTCGTCGCGGAAGTCGTCGACGCGGGTCCCCTGCAGGGCGGCGAGCAGCTTCAAGGTGGTGCGGGCCAGCTCGGGCTCGAAGGGAAGGGCCTGGTAGCTGGTGATGACGCTGTCCCGACCGAAGACCGCCATGAACCAGGGCAGGCCGGCCGCGGGCAGCGCGCCCTTCATGCCCTTGGGGTAGAAGCGCAGCCCGGCGAGGTCGGCGATGCTGCGCTGATAGGTGCGGTGCAGAGGGGTATAGGAGCAGAGCAGCCGCGGGGCATTGGCGATCCACTCGTCGAGATCGGTGCCCTCGGGCTGCGGCTTGCCGGCGACATCGGCGTACTTCGGCCGCTCGCGCCGATGGAAGCCGTCGAAGGCCGTCACCACGTCCAGCGTGGCGTCCCAGCGCCCGTGCGGCTCGAGGTGGACGCGGAAGCGGACCCCGTCCTCGCTCAGCTGTGCACCCTGGCTGGGGACCACCCAGGTCTCGCGCACGAAGCGGTCGCGCCGGTAGCCCAGCACGATGCGCCCGTCCTCCACCCGCCGGTACCCCTGACCCTTCTTCGCCAACGCGTCCTTGACCTCGAAGAGATCGGCGAAGTCACAGCCCACCTCGACGCGCACGTCGAGGTCCTTGGGCTCGCCGGAGTGGTTGAGCACGCTCAGGTCCTCGTGGAACCCGCCTCCCACGGCGCGCCGGCGGATGATGGAGAGGGCGGCGTCCACGTAGATGGTCCCGGTGGCGGGCACGAGGAAGAACTGCGCCGAGTGGTACTGCAGGTCGTCGGTGGAGAGCAGGTTGGGCCGCTGCCCGTCGACGGTGAGGATCCAGCGCGAGAGGAACCGGGTGTCCATGTGGAACAAGCCCGAGGTCTCGGTGGGAGAGGCGTCGATGTCTCCACGGCGGTCGGAGACGACGAAGGTGCTGCCCTCGAGGATGCTGACCGTGCCCGCGCTCACGGATGCACCTCCTCGGCGGCGGCCCGCGCGGAGGGGAGGAACCCGTGGAAGACCTTGGCCAGGGCGACGTCGCCTTCGATGCGCACGCGGCCCTGCATGTAGGCGGTAAGCATGTTCTGCTGGCCCTCGATGATCCGCACGAAGTCGTCAGGTTCGCAGGCGAGGACGCAGTCCGCTGGCTCCGAGCTCTCCTGGACGCGCACGCGTCCGCGATCGACCTCGAGGCGATAGCTGCCGACCCCCTCGATGTCGAAGCGGTAGCTGCCTTGGACGTTCTTCAACCGCTCGTCATGCTGCTTGGCCTGGGCGTCCTGGATGATCTGCTGAAGTGAGCGCGCCATCGTTCTCCCTCTCTCTCCCGTCTCTCTTTGGGGGAAGTGTTGGCATCGCTTCGCCGGGAGGGACGTTCCTCTCGCCGGTGTAGGAGAGAGCGACCTTCGGGGCCAGGTTCCGAATTACGAAAACTCGCCTCGAACAGGTCGGCTGCGGCTCCTCCCCGGGGCATTCCCACGGGGCAGATGGCTCGCCGGACCGCCTGGGGGAGGACGCGAGCGCCGTCGCCTGACTAGCTTCAGCTTCGTGTAGCCCTGCGGAGGAACGCTCATGCGCAGCGCCTTCATGCTGCTTTCGGCGGCTCTCTTGCTCCTCGAGCCGCGCGCCGGCTTCGCCCAGGAGCCTCCGAGCGATTCTCCCTTTGGAGGGTTCACCTGGACCTTCGGAGGGGGCCTGGCCGCGCCGGTCTTCGACTCCTCGAAGCGCTTTCCGCTCGGAGGCCAGTTCGACGTAGCGCTTGGCTACCGCCTCCTCGATCGGCTCGCGGTGCAGGTCGACTACCTGTACAGCACCTACGGCGTCTCGGCGGACGTGCTCCAGGGCGGCAGCTTCAATGCCTCCCACACGGTCCAGGCCGGCAACCTCAACTTCCTGCTGAGCGTCCTTCCCCGGAGCAGCTCGGTGGAGCTCTATGTGCTCGGCGGCCCGGGGGTCTACGGCCGGACCGTGGAGGTCAGCAGCGTCAGCGGCGAGCCGGTGCCATCGCTGTGCGAGCCCGGCCTGCTCCTGTGCTTCAGCAGCGTCGCCCCCTTCCCCACCACCCTGGCGAAGGCCACCGAGATCGGCTTCGGCCTCGACGCAGGGCTGGGGATGAGCATCTCGTTGGGGATACCGGTCCGGCTCTTCCTCGAGACGCGCTTCCACTTCATCTGGGGCACCATCGACACCCCTGACGGCCCGCGCAAGGCCAACGGGCAGTACGTCCCGGTGTCGATCGGATTCCGCTACTTCTGATCTGAGGGCGTCCGGCAGACCGACGTCGGGTCGGCTGGACGTCTTCGCGCCTGCGCTCGCTCAGGCTTCAGGAGGCCGCGACCTCGAACACCGCGTAGCCCCACGGCTCCAGGTCGAGGTAGAGGCCCTTGCCGGCCAGCTCGTCGCCGCTGCGCTCGAAGCGCGCGTTGCTCATGAGGTCCTTGAGGACGATGCGCTTGCCCTTGAGCCCGGGGAGACCGGGCGTCACGTAGCACTGGCCGCGCGCGGGACCATAGTTGACAGCCGCCAGCAGCTTTGCGTCGTCCTGGCCGACCCAGCTGAAGACCAGGAACTGGTCCCAGGTGCCGTTGCCGTCCCAGGCCGCGCGGGGATCCCACTGGCGCCACTCGCCCGCGTGAACCTCGGGACGTCTCAGGCACAGCAACAGGCGCCGGTAGAAGCTCTGCACCGCCGGGTCAGAAGGCTCGGCGGGTCGACGCCCGAGGTGCATCGAGACGTGGGCCTTGCGCCCCTCGAATTGGCCTTCGTGGAAGAAGCGCAGCCCAGGCACCAGGAAGGAGATGACCGCCGCCGCCTGGTGCACCGGCCAGGAGAAGGTGGCCGCGGCGCGGGGCTCGTCGTGGTTCTCGAGGAAGCGCGCCGACCGCCGCTGGTACTCTGGGTCGGCCTTGAGGTGGTCGCGCACCGCGCGGGCCCCTCCGCCTCGCAGCCGGTCGTAGAGCTGCTTGTCATACGTGAAGTCGAAGCCCTGCTGCTGCAGGTCGTACTCCCTGTCCCAATAGGCCTCGGCCATGAACAGGAAGCCGGGCACGTCCTGGCGCACCCGCGCGAGCGCCTCTGGCCAGAAGGGGGTGTCGACGGGCGTCGACTTGTCGCGAGGGAGCGAGGTGTCTCCCCAGGTGCGCTGGAATATCTCCGGCAGCACCAGCATCGCCATGTCGCAGCGCACGCCGTCGCAGCGGCGGGCGATCGCCCGCAGCAGATCGGTCATGGCGGCGCGGAGCCCGGCATGCCGGTAGTTGAGCTGGAGGGTGTCGGACCAGCCGGGGAAGTACGGGTCGCGGCCGTGCGCCAGGATTCGCGGACCCCGGCCGGTCTCAAGGCTGATGAAGTTCTGCGGAGCGTTGGCGATGTCCTGCTCGCTGCCCTCGATGAAGAACTCGGGATGCTCCTGCACCCAGGGATGATCGAGGCTCATGTGGTTGGGCACGAAGTCGAGCATCAGCTTCAGCCCGAGCTGTGCCAGCCGCTCGCGTACCCGCTCCAGCGCCGCCTCTCCTCCAAGGTCGGGGCGAACTTGATAGGCCTGGATGGCGAAGGGTGAGCCGGTGATGTCCTGCTCGGTGAGATCGGGGAGGTCGTGGCGGGGGAGGTCGACGCCGCGGCCACGGGCGAGGCGGGGCTCGACGCCTTCGACCCGCCGAGGCACCCGGTCGTCATCACGGACCTGAAGATGCCCGGCCTGGACGGGATGGCTGTCCTGAAGAGGGTCCTGGAGCGGGCACCGGAGACCCTGGTGATCGTCGTGAC
>JACRCT010000929.1 GCA_016218885.1 Deltaproteobacteria bacterium
GGAATAGTCCATCCGCCCCGACACCGCGGCGTCGTGGTTGCCCAAGAGCGTCACTTCGGCGAGGGAGCGGACCAGCTTGCAGCAGGGGTTGGGGCTGGCGCCATAGCCCACCACGTCGCCCAAGCACACCACGCGGTCGACCCGGGCCTTGTCCAGGACCTTGGTGACCTCGATCAGTGCCTCGATGTTCGAGTGGACGTCGCTGATGACGGCGATGCGCATCCGGTCCCCTGGCGCCGCTCTCGAGGTCCTGATTCCGACGACGACTGCCTGCTTCTATGGCGAGGGGCGGACTCGAACCGCCGACCTGCGGATTATGAGACCGCCGCTCTAACCGGTTGAGCTACCTCGCCAATGCCACATGCTGAAAAGGGCGGCGGACTATAGGAAATCTCGCGTCAAGCTGTCAACTTCCTCTCGGACTTGCCGGGCAGCCCGTTCCTCGTCCAGAGCCCCTGGCGGCATCGAAGCCCTCATCCGATCGCACAACCATTCGAGAACAGGGGACAAATCTGAAACCATCTTGGCCATCGTCAGACCGGCATGCTATGGGTGCGCCCCTCGCTTGAACAGCGAGCGGTCGTTTTTTTGACATGACGGGGCATCGGGGCATCCTCAGTAGCAGCCTGTAGCACCCCTGAGGAGGGCCCGATGAAGGAAAGCATCAACGAGGTTGCCACTCATGTGCTGGTCCCGGTGAACATCGCAGAGCGGCTGCGGGACCTGGCGAAGAAGACGAGGGTGACCCAGAGCGAATATCTGCGCGAGGCGGTCGCGGACCTGCTCAAGAAGTACGAGGCAGAGCAGGCGGCCAAGGCAGAGGCAGAGGCGGCGAGAATGGGGATGGGGGTGGACGAGGGTGAGCGTTCGAATGGGTAGTCCCGCACAGCAGCAACAGCAGCAGCGCAAGCGGAGAGCCTCGGTGGCCACCGTGGTGGCACCCGCACCGCGAGGCGGTGGCGCAGCTTGGGACCAGGTCGCGTCCGGCGAGCTCGCCTTCGACTTCACGGTGCGGACCCCGGCCACGCGCTCCCCGAATCTCGATTGGAGCGCCCGCGAGAAGGTGGGCGTCAAGGAGGCCATCATCCGTTGGCTCGAGGAGCAGCTCTAGAGCAGGAGCTTGCTTCGCCGCCCAGACCCCACGCGCTCACGTCACGCAGCCGCCCTGGGGCCTTCCTCGTCCTCGTCGTCGCCGGTGCTCGTGCGCCACAGGCTCCCGAAGGCGACGTGGCCACGAACCAGGAAGTAGAGGCCGAACAGCACCTGCTGGCTGAACTGCGCACCCCACACGACCCAGGCGTAGGCGACGACCTTTCCGTACTGGGCGGGCTCGGGGAAGAACAGGCTCATCCCCACGATGATCGCCCAGTGGAAAGTGCCCAGCATCGCCGGACCCGCGGGAATCATCACCCCCGCCACCAGCACTCCCAGCACGGTGAAGGCGGCGATGAGCTCCAGCGGCAAGCCGAAGCCTGCCCGCGCCAGCATCATCATCCCCACCCCGTTGAGCCCCCAGTAGACGACCGTCAGCGCCACGAAGAGCGCGATCTTCTTGCCGTCCGGGACCATCTTCAGGCCGCCGATGAAGGCGTCGAGCATTCCCGCCAGGCGCCGGGCCAGCTTCGCCGAGACCGGCGAGAAGACCCGCTCGGTCAGGCGAACGGCCCACTCGCGCTTGACGTAGGCCACCACGCAGAAGACCAGCAGTGCGAAGAAGAAGGCGAAGACGATCCACCCGCTGGCGCGCACCAGCGCGAGGCTCTTCTGGTCGGTGGTCGCCGGCTTGGAGCACAAGAGCGCCACGATGAGGACGATCGCCATGGCGATGCCGTCGATGACCCGCTCCACGACGACCGACGCCATCGCCGCGCTGCGGCGGATCCGCCCCTTCTCGGCGATGAGCAGTGGGCGGGCGAACTCGCCCAGCCGGAAGGGCATCGTCACCAGGGCCATGAAGCCTATCGCCGAGGCGCTGTTGAGCCTCTGGAAGGTCGGCTTGCCGATGGGCTCGAGCAGGATCCCCCAGCGGATGGTCCGGCAGAAGTGGATGACCACCAGAAACCCGAAATACGGGATCAGGGCCAGGTAGTTCGCATTCCCCAACGAGGAGACGAGCTGGGCAATCTTGGAGACCCGGCAGTCGCCGCCCGTCGCAGCCACCTGGTCCGGCCCGCAAGGCACGTCGCCGCGCAGGGTCAGCCAGATGAGCAGCCCGCTGATTCCCAAGCCGAGAATGAGTTTGAGCGCCCTGCTTGCGCCTTCCTTCATGAGAGCTCCTCGTCCCTGAGCAGCCGCGCCGGATTCTCTGCCAGCAGGCGCGTGAGGCCGGCCCTGCCAGCCCGGTTCTCGAGCTCCTTCAGGGCCTGCCGCACCCATCTTTCGGAGCTCGATGCCTCGTGCAGGTCCGTCGCGGCCAGCGAGTAGAGTCCTGCCTCCAATAACCTGAGCGCGGTCTTCTTGGCCTGCCGCCCGTAGGTCCCGGCGAGGCTGCCCAGATCCAGCTGGAGCACCGCTCCCAGCCGCGTCGCCTCCTCGGCCCGAGGCAGCTCCTGGAACTCGGCGCAGCGCTCCGGGTGCGCGAACACCGGGCGCACGCCCTTGCGCTGCAAC
>JACRCT010000930.1 GCA_016218885.1 Deltaproteobacteria bacterium
GCACCGGGGTCTTCATCTTCATCGCCTCGAGCGTCACCAGCAGATCACCGGGCTTCACCTGCTGGCCGATGCTGACGTCGACCGAGATCACCATCCCCGACAGCGGCGAGGCGATGGCACCCGCCGGCCGGGAGCCGCTGGCGATGGGACGAGGGCTTGCCACGAGCGCCGCGGAGGCCTGAGCCGCCGGCTCGGCCCGTGAAACCTGGGGTGCCACGTTGATGGGGCGTCCCGCGGCCTCTTCGAGCATCTCCACGGACACGTCGTAGGCCTTGCCTTCGACGGTGATGCGCATGCGCTTGATTTGGGAACTCATGGCTCTCCTGGGCCCGCGCGAGCGGGCGAGAATCACTTCCGAAGCTGATGCGAGGTCAGCAGCTGACGCCGGCCCTCGATAGACCAACCGACTGCCACCGGCTTGACTTCGACCACCCGGTGCGGCGCTTCGACGACCGCCGCCACCGCAGCGGTGATCGCCACGATGGGCACTTCATCGACTGCGGCCGGCACCGGCTCAAGCTGTGCGGTGGCACCATGCTCGCTCGCGCGGACCGAGACCTTGCGCACTCCCTCGGCACGCTGGAAGAGCTGCCCGATGCCTGCGCAGAGCAGGTACATCAGAAGCAGGGCACCCATGACGATGACGAGTCCCACGAGCTGGAACTCGAGGTTCTGCAGAAGTGTGGGGTGAGCCGGCAATGCCGTGCTGGGGGCGCCGGCGACGCCCAGGATGATGGCGAGGGGGCTCATAGCGCGATGTTCCCGTGCTTCTTGGGCGGCCGGGACTCCCGCTTGGTGAGGGTGGTGCGCAAGGCCAACGACACGGCGGCGCGGGTGCGGGCGGGCTCGATCACGTCGGTGATCATCCCGTTGGCCGCCGCCTGCCACGGGGACGCGAACTGGTCCTTGTATTCGGCGGCGAGCTCGGCGAAGCGGGCCTTCCTGTCGGGCGCGGCCTTGAGCTCGTCCTTGTAGAGGACGTTCACCGCCCCGTCGGCGCCCATCACCGCGATCTCCGCGGTGGGCCAGGCGAAGACCATGTCTGCGCCCATGTCCTTGCTGCACATGGCGAGGTAGGCCCCGCCGTAGGCGCGCCGCATGATCACGGTGATCTTCGGGACCGTCGCCGAGGCCCAGGCGAAGAGCATCTTCGCCCCGTGACGGATGATGCCCGAGCGCTCCTGCTGCAGGCCGGGCAGGAACCCGGGGACGTCCACCAGGCACACCAGCGGGATGTTGAAGACGTTGCACACCCGGATGAAGCGCGCCGCCTTGTCCGCGGCGTCGATGTCCAGCGCTCCCGCCTTGACCATCGACTGGTTGGCGACCACGCCCACCACGATGCCGTTGATGCGGCCGAAGGCGCAGATGACGTTGCGAGCCCAGTCCTTCTGCACCTCGAGGACCTTGCCCCCGTCCACCAGGCGGGTCAGGACCGCCATCGAGTCCAGCGGCATCGTCGAGTCTTCGGGGACCAGGTTGTCGAACTCGGGGTCCGGCGCGAGATCGACCGTCGGAGTGGGCTCGTGCGGCGGATCGCTCAGGTTGTTGGCCGGCAGGTAGCTCAGCAGCTCGTGCACGATGCGGATGGCGTCGGCGTCGTCCTCGGCCACGAAGTGGATGTTGCCGGCGACCGAGGCGTGGGCCATCGCGCTGCCGTACTCCTCGACCGGCGCCTCCTGGCCAGTGGCAGCCTTGATGACGTCCGGGCCGCAGATGAACATGACCGCGTTCTTGCGGGTCATGATCAGGAAGTCCATCAGCGCCGGCGAGTAGGCCGCCCCTCCCGCGCAGGGGCCGGCGATCACCGCGATCTGCGGCACCACGCCGGAGAGCAGCACGTTGCGGAAGAAGACCTGCCCGTAGCCGGAGAGGGAGTCCACCCCCTCCTGGATGCGCGCGCCGCCCGAGTCGTTGAAGCCGACCACCGGGATGCCCACCTTCAGGGCGTAGTTCATGGCGTCAGTGATCTTCTGGGAGTGCATGCGCCCCAGAGCGCCGCCGCCCACCGTGAAGTCCTGGCTGAAGCACGCCACCGGGCGGCCGTTCACCATGCCCACCCCGGTAACCACGCCGTCGGTGGGCATGCTCCTCTTGTCCAGGCCGAAGGCGTGGCAGCTGTGCTGCACGTGCAGGCCCATCTCCTGGAAGGTGTCCGGCTGGAAGAGGCCGAGCGCGCGGTCGCGGGCGGTCATGACCCCCTTGGCCCTGCGCTCGGCGAGCTTCTTCTCTCCGCCGGCATGCTGCGCCTCGCGACGTTTCTTCTCCAGCTGATCGAGCAGCTGCTGCTTGATTGCCATGATGGGTTTCCTCGAGAGTCTCAGTGCTGGCCGTCGGTGCAGAGCTCGGTGAGCACGCCACGGGTGCTCTTGGGGTGAAGGAAGGCGACCTGCTTGCCGCCGGCGCCAGGCACCGGGGCCTCGTTGATCAGCCGCAGGCCGGCGCCCTTGGCCTGCGCGAGCTGGCCCAGCAGGTCGTCGGTGGCGAAGGCGACGTGGTGCACCCCCTCGCCCCGATCCTTGAGGAACTTGGCGATGGGGCTGTCCTCGGCGGTCGGCTCGAGCAGCTCGAGGTGGGTGCCGCCCACGGTGAAGAAGGCGGTGCGCACCTTCTGGGTCGCGACCTCCTCGATGCGCTCGCACTTCAGGCCCAGGGCCTTCTCGTACAGCGGGATGGCCTCCTCCAGCTTGTTCACGGCGATACCCAGGTGGTCGATTCTCTGGATCACGAAAGAGCTCCTTCAACAGAAGAGAAGAACGGGATGAAGACGGAAGCGCGCTAGCGCGACTTGATGTCGCTGTAGACGCCGAAGACCTTGCGCAGCACGTTGCAGATCTCGCCGAGGGTGCCGTAGGCGCGTACCGCGTCGAGCACGTGGGGCATGAGGTTGTCGCTGCCCTTGGCCGCAGCCTCGAGCCTGGTCAGCGCCTGCTGCACCGCGGCGTTGTCGCGCTTGGCGCGCAGCTCCTTGAGGCGGCGCACCTGGCCCTCGCCAACGCTGGAATCGACGCGGAAGACCGGCGGAGACGCCTTCTCCTTGGTCTGGAACTTGTTGACCCCGACGATGATGCGGTCGCCCTTCTCGATCTGCGTCTGGTAGGTGTAGGCCGCGTCCTCGATCTGCCGCTGCGGGAAGCCGGCCTCGATGGCGGGGATCATCCCGCCCATGGAGTCGATCTTCTCGATCAGCGCCGCGGCCTCGGACTCGATGCGATCGGTGAGCCCCTCGACGTAGTAGGAGCCTCCCAGGGGATCGACGGTGTTGCACACGCCCGACTCGTAGGCCACGACCTGCTGGGTTCGCAGGGCGGTGCGGACCGAGTCCTCGGTGGGCAGGGCCAGCGCCTCGTCGCGGGAGTTGGTGTGCAGCGACTGGGTGCCGCCGAGCACCGCGGCCAGCGCCTGCAGCGCCACGCGCACGATGTTGTTGTCCACCTGCTGAGCGGTGAGGGTGTAGCCCGCGGTCTGGGTGTGGAAGCGCAGCATCTGGCTCTGCGGCTTCTTGGCGTGGAAGCGGTCACGCATGATCTTCGCCCACAGCCGGCGGGCGGCGCGGAACTTGGCCACCTCCTCCAGCACGTCGGAGGAGGCGTTGAAGAAGAAGGCCAGCCGCGGCGCGAAGGCGTCCACGTCGAGGCCGGCGTCCACGGCCGCCTTCACGTAGGTGATGGCGTCGGCGAGGGTGAAGGCCACCTCCTGCACCGCGGTCGAGCCGGCCTCACGGATGTGGTAGCCGCTGATGGAGATGGTGTTGAACTTGGGCGCGCTCTTGCCGCACCAGGCGAAGATGTCGGTGATCAGCCGCAGGCTGGGGCGCGGGGGGAAGATATAGGTCCCGCGCGCCACGTACTCCTTGAGCACGTCGTTCTGGATGGTCCCCTCGATCTGGTCGGACTTGACGCCCTGCTTCTCGGCCACCACCGCGTACATGGCCAGCAGCACCATGGCCGGGGAGTTGATGGTCATCGAGGTGGAGACCTTGTCGAGCGGGATCTGGTCGAACAGGGCCTCCATGTCGGCCAGGGAGTCGATGGCCACGCCCACCTTGCCCACCTCGCCGCGGCTCATTGGGTCGTCGCTGTCGTAGCCGATCTGCGTGGGCAGGTCGAAGGCCACCGAGAGGCCGGTGGTGCCCTGCTCGAGCAGGTAGCGGTAACGCTTGTTCGACTCCTCGGCGGTGGAGAAGCCGGCGTACTGGCGCATCGTCCAGAAGCGGCCGCGGTACATGGTGGGCTGCACGCCACGGGTGTAGGGGAACTGGCCGGGGAACCCCAATTGGTCGACGTAGCCCTGATCGATCTGCGCGGGCAGAGCCACCCGGTCGGCGCTCAGTCCGGAGCCGGTCTTGATCTCCGGGGCGCGCTCGGGGGCCTTGTCGAGCACCTTCTTGAGGACTTTGTCCTCCCACTCCACGAGGGCTGGATGCTTGCTCATCGGGTCTCCTTGGAAATGCTGGAAGAGTCGGAAGCAGGGTCTTGAACCAACTGGAAGCCGACGGATTCGAGGAGGCGGCGGGCGTTCGCGCGCGGGTCGCCGCGCACCTCGCCCAGCCCCAGCAGGACTTCGCGCAGGCGCGGCTGGAGGATCTCGATCGCCCAGTCGAGCACCTCTGCCTGACGGCAGCGGTTGCGCCGCTCGCGCAGCCCATTCTCGAGGCCGGCGCAGTGGGTCTCCTCGATGGTCCTGGCCAGCTCGGGCACGCCTCGTCCGTCAGCGGCACAGGTGCGGCAGACGCGCCGGTTGCGCTCGCGGGCCACCGGCTCCATCTCCATCGCCAGCGCCTCGGCGTCGGGGCGGTCGGACTTGTTGACGACCAGGAGGTCGGCCAGCTCGACCAGGCCGGCCTTCATCGCCTGGATGTCATCGCCCAGGCCGGGCGCGAGCACCAAGACGGTGAGGTCGGTCAGGCGCACGACGTCGATCTCCGCCTGACCTACGCCTACGGTCTCGACGATCACCGGGTCACAGCCCGAGGCGGCCATGATGCGCACGGCGGCGCCAGCGGCGGCGCACAGGCCGCCGATGCGTCCGCGGGTGGCCATGGAGCGAATGACGACCTGGGGGTCGAGCGCGTGATGCATCATGCGCACCCGGTCCCCCAGCAACGCTCCTCCCGAGATGGGCGAGGAGGGGTCGATGGCCACCACGCCAATCCGGCGGCCCTGCCCGCGCCAATGGGCGATGAGCTGCTGGGTGAGGGTGGACTTGCCCGCCCCGCCGGGGCCGGTGATGCCCACGGTCGTGGCCTTGTCGAGCGGGGCCTCGTCGAGCGCAGCCAGCAGCGGCTCGGCGGCCGGGTGGCAGTCCTCCACCAGCGTGATCGCCCGCGCGATGGCGCGGGGGTCGCGGCGGCAGATGCCCTCGAGGAGGCGCTGGGGATCGGGGCTCACGAGTGCCTGGCGCGGTGCTCTTCGACAGCCTTTCGGAAAGCGTCGAGGATGTCGTTGAGCGGCGTTCCCGGGGTGAACACCGCGCGGATGCCCTTTCCCTTCAGGCCTGCGATGTCCTCGTCGGGGATGACCCCGCCGCCGATGACGGGGACGTCGCTCGCCCCCGCGGACTGGAGCGCATCGATCACCGCCGGGAAGAGCTCGTTGTGCGCCCCGGAGAGCAGGCTCAGCCCGACCGCGTCCACGTCCTCCTGGACGGCGGCCGCGGCGATCTCCTCCGCGGTGCGGCGGATGCCGGTGTAGATGACCTCGAAGCCCGCATCGCGCAATGCGCGGGAGATGAACTTCGCCCCCCGGTCGTGTCCATCGAGGCCGGGCTTGCCGATCAGCACTCGGCCGTGTGGCTGCTGGTTCATGCGTTCCTCCGCGGAAATGTGGGGAGCTTGGTCGCGCTCGCTGGGCGCACGGACCCAACGACATGGCAGCGCCACGCCCGCGACCTGACTCTGAGCTGCAGTTCCATTGCGGCCGACCTTCTCCGCCCCAGTCGGTCGCTCAGCGCTCCGCGGCTTTCTGCCGCGACCTTCCGTGCTGATCCAGAAGCGCCAAGACGACCCAACAAGCGCCCAGAGGGTTCTGCTTCCTGGCGCAAGAGTCAAGGCTCTCTCCAAGCGCCCGGAACTCTTCTGCTTGACAGAGCCTTCGCGCTGGCGGTTGAGAAGTCGATCGGCTGAGGGCTTTTCCTTGTCCCCCTGGGGGATTGCCCCCTGGTCCTTGTCCTGGGCGTGCGCCAGACTGTCCCCTTGTCGCCACTTCAGGATTTCGCGCGTATCGGTCTGCCTTTCGACTTCTGCGTGGGCCCGAGGCCCTGCCACCGGATGATCCCTGCGGCCCACCCCGGAACACCCCTCGCCGCTCGCTCCGGGCTCGCGCTCGCGATAGGCAGCACTCTCGCCATGGCGCTCCTGGCTCCCCTGGGCGCGATGGCTGACGAAGACGAGGGCGCTCCTCGTGTCCCGTCATTCGAGACCACGGTTAGGGCGCCACGAGGCCGAGGCGAGGCGCCCAAGGGCCGGGCAGCTTCCGCCGTCGAGCGGGCGGACCTCGAGCGGCGCCTGCCGCGCTCGGCCCCCGATGCGCTGCGCTACGAGCCCGGAGTCTTCGTGCAGCAGACGGCCCACAGCCAGGGCTCGGCCTTCATCCGCGGGTTGACCGGCCAGCAGACCCTCCTCCTCTTCGACGGCATCCGGGTCAACAACAGCACCTGGAGACAGGGGCCGAACCAGTACCTCTTCACGCTCGACTCCGGGAGCCTGGACTCCATCGAGGTCCTGCGGGGCGGCGCCTCGACCCGCTATGGCTCCGACGCGCTGGGCGGGGTGATCCTCGCCCACCCGGTCGGCGCGGCTCCCCGCGGCGGCGGCCTGTTCGCTCACCCTGCACTCGCCTTTCGCGGCAGCTCGGCCGACGGCGAGTACGGCGGGCGGTTGCAGCTGGAGGTCGGCGGATCGGAGCGCTTCGGCGCGCTGGTAGGCTTCGGGGGCCGGAGCGTGGGCCTGCTGCGCAGCGGCGGGGCAGTCCACAACCCGGCCAACCAAGCCGTGCCTGAGGTCCCGCGCTTCGCCGCCGACGGCCGCACCCAGCTGGGGACGGGATTCGAGGAGCTCACCGGCGACGCGCGGCTCAGCTTCCGGCCCGCCGACCATCAGCAGGTGACGCTCGCCGCCTACCTCTACCGCCAGTACGACGCGCCGCGCACCGACCAGTGCCCGCCCCCTGGAGCCCGTTGGGACGAGTGCCTGACCATCGACGAGCAATTCCGCACCCTGGTGTACGGGGCCTGGAGTCTGAAGGGCGGGACGGCCCACGCGCCCGACTCGGACGAGCCCGTCTTTGCCCCCACGACTCGCGTCACCCTGTCCTGGCAGCAGCAGCACGAGCGCCGCACCGGGTCCCGCCCCGCCTCCTTCGTGCTCAGCCGTGGCACCGATGAAGTCGACACCCTGGGCATCACCGGGCGCACTTCCCGCCTCCTGGGAGAGCTCGGGCCGACGAGCCTGCGCCTGCTCGCAGGGGCCGACACCTACTTCGACCTCGTGCGCTCCCGGGCCTCCATCGCGTTCACGGACATCGACGTCGAGGTGGAGCGCAGCCGCGGCCAGTACCTCCAAGGCTCGCGCTACCTCTATGGAGGCGCCTTCCTCGATGGCGAGGTCGAGCTTGCGCACCGCGTGAGGCTGACGGCGGGCGGCCGCTTGTCCTGGATTCACGCCTCAAGCCCCGCCGATGCGCTCTCGGGGACCTCGGGGGTGAGCCAGGGCTGGTTCCCGCTGGTTGGGCACGTCGGGGCAAGCTTCAGGCCCGTCGGGCCGCTGACCCTGCTGCTGAACCTCGACCACTCCTTCCGCGCCCCGAACCTCGACGACCTCACTTCGCGCCAGCAGACCGGCCCAGGCTTCCAGTTCGAGAACCCGACTCTTCAGCCCGAGCGGGCGACCACCGCCGAGCTTGGGGCCCAGCTGCAAGCGCGCTGGGTGACGGCGGAAGCGTGGGCCTTCGCCACCCTGCTCACAGACGCCATCGGCCGGCGCGTACGCCTGGCGTCCGACTGCCCGCCCGGCACTTTGCAATGCCAGGCCTCGTGGTCGCGCTTTCAGCTCGTCAATGCCTCGGCCGCGTCGGAGGTCCTGGGGCTCGAGGGCTCAGCCTCGGTTCGCCTACCGGCGCAGCTGCGCGGCAGGGTCAGCGTCGCCTGGGCCTGGGGTGAGGGCCCCAACCTGGCCGACCCCCCGAGCGATCGGTCTCTGCCCTGGAAGGAGCGCGTCCCCCTCTCGCGGATCCCACCGCTCAACGGCACGGTCGAGCTGTTCCGGGCCGTCGCTTCTGGCGTGGGGGCCGGCGCAGCGCTGCGCTGGGCGCTCGCCCAGGACCGCCTCGCGGTCGCCGACCAGTCTGACGCCCGCATCCCGCTGGGCGGGACGCCCGGGTTCGCGGTGCTCGATCTGCGCGCCTCCTACCGGGTCGGCCACCGCTTCGTCGTCTCGGCAACGCTGGAGAACGTTTTCGACAGCGCGTACCGCTATCACGGCTCGAGCGTGAACGGCCCCGGACGCAGCGTGACGCTCGCCCTCTCGACGGCGCCTTTTCAGGACGGCGGATGAACCTTCTGGAGCGGCCGCTCCCCGGCCGCCACCTTGACGGAGAAGACCATGGAACGGCGTCTGGCCCATGTCAGTCTCGTCCTTGCCGCGGCACTCTGGGTCTGCGGCTGCCCCGAGGACAACGTCGAGCCCATCCGGGACGCAGGAACCACCGCCGCGGACGCGGGAGGTGATTGCCCCACGCCGCCCGTCTACACCGAGGACCTGGCCGGCTGTGCACCTCTGGCGACCGACTACCAGCCGCGGGTAAACGGCTCGGCCGACGACGCCTGGCCGGCCTGCATCAGCGACGACAACGCCTACCACAAGGTAGATCCCAGCATTTCCACCATCGCCCGGATCGAGGCCTTCGATCAGATCGCCGACAAGCTCTGGCGCAACGGCAGGAGCCCGACCGCCCAGGACTTCATCGACGCGCGGGTCCTCTACGTGCTCGACCAGGGGCTCGACTCGCGGGTGCAGCGCCGCGAGGACATCCACTACCCGGCGGGGGCGGCGGCCTGCACCGATCCCGCGGTGGCCGACGCCAACCCCGACCGCTGCGCGGGCCCCGAGAGGCTGCTGCCCATCCTCAATGATTCCTTCGCCCGGGGCGCACAAGGCGAAGCAGGGAAGGTCCACGCCGCCCGCATCGAGGCCGCACTCTTGTGGTTCCTGTATCTGTCCTCTCTCTCCGAGGCGGAGTCCTGCGCCAAGAAGGCCCAGGACTGCGACAGCTGCTGGGCCTATTACACCGGGGGAACCCCGCGCGAGACGCCCGCCGGGCTGGCCCGATACGTCAAAGCCCTGGGCCCGCAGACCCATGAGCGCGCCTATGACGGCACGCTGGCCGTACGCTGCTGGCGCGACCTGGACAGCGCCACCCCCGCGACGGACGCCGAGCGGCGCACGCTCGCTCGCAACCAGCTGGACAAGGCCCTGTTGCGGGGGATGGCCCTGGTAGTGCGCCAGCGCTTCACCGAGCTCGCCTGCTCTGACGCCGAGGGCAAGCAGGCACGTCTGGCATTTCTGCGGGCGCTGGTGCCCTTGCTCGACCGTGAGGCGCGGGTGCGCAACCTCACGCTCGCCGCTGCGCTGCAGGCCCAGGTGGCCGAGGGCGTCGAGCCCGACCTGGCCGAGGCCCTCGGCTCGCTCGACGGGCTGTTCAGCTGCCCCTGACCCCACCAGCTGGGGTCCCCTGTCTTTCCGGCGCGTAGGCCCCGATTCCTCCCGAGACTTCGGTGCGCATTCTGGTAGGGTGCGCCCCCAACAAGGAGGACGTCATGCCCCAGAACCCCGGAGCATTGAAGCGTCAGAAGGAAATTGCGCGCCTCGAGTGGCAGAAGGAGAAGGCCGAGAAGCGCAAGCAACGAGCCGCGGAGAAGAAGGAGAAGCCAGCGGACGGCAGGTCGGAGGAGCCCGAATCCGGCAAATCGTCATGAATTCAACGATGTATCGAGCTTGATCCCGCCACCCGGCTCGACTTTCGCCCGGCTTTCGGCTAGAAAGCATCGTCCGGCTCGAACAGGGGACGGACCCGCGAGGCACTTCCTGCCTAACGGTTTGAGAAGAAACGAGTAACACGTATGGCTACTGGTACCGTGAAGTGGTTCAACGATTCGAAGGGCTTTGGCTTCATCCAGCAGGACGACGGCGGCGAGGATGTGTTCTGCCACCACACCGCCATCCAGATCGAGGGGTTCCGCACCCTGGCTGAGGGCCAGAAGGTCTCCTTCGACGTGACCCGCGGCCCGAAGGGTCTGCAGGCCTCGAACGTCAAGCCGCTCTGAACCGCTACCGGTAGAGCAGCTTCAGAGGCCCGATCTCCTGCGAGGTCGGGCCTTTTGCTTTGTCCGCGATAGCCCTCCGGTCCCCCGCTCTAGAGCTTGCGTGAGCTCTTGACCCGCAGGAGCGGCTCGCCGGTCATGGCGATGGACACCCCGTGGGGGTCGACCTCTCCCTCGAGCTCCACTCTGAGCCCCTCCTGGCGAAGCGACTTGGTAGCCCCGCCCAGCAGGTACCGCTTGCCATCGTCGCCGACGAGGACCATGACCCCACCCGACAGGTCCTCGCGCCGGATCGTCCCCTTCACTTTCATCACTTGGGCTCCGCCATCGCCTTGAGCGCCGCCCGCGCCAGGAGCAGCAGCACGATCACGTTGAGGATGAGCCAGGGAATGGACAGCCAGCTGGCGAAGGGCAACCAGGCCAGCGTGGCGCTGCCCGAGAAGGCCTTGACGAGCAGCGCGGCGGCGAAGCCCACGGCGAGGCCAGCGATGGCGCCCTGCAGACCCTTGCGACGAAAGCCGAGGAAGGCGAAGACGATCGGGATGAGCGCGCTGTAGAAGAGCGAGGTCGCCCGGCTCCCCGCCAAGACCCAGTCCGGCATCGGCGTCGCCAGGGCCTTGAGCGCCGGCACCGATCCCAGGCCGAGCCACGGCAGGAAGAACAAGCCCAGGGTTGCGAGCACGAGCCCAACGAAGAAGCCCATCCCCGGCGTTGCGGCCCGGCGCACCGGAAGCGGCAGGCTGAGCCGGCTGATGAGCCAGAGGACGAGGGCCCACACGAACAGCAGGATCTTCTTCCACCACGGTGCACGAGGAGTGGCTCCACCCCCGAGCGCGTCCAGGGCCCCCTTGGCGTCGAGCACGCCGTGCCCGAACCTGTCGTTCCACTCCCCACTCTTCTTGTGGTCGGCACCCGCGAAGAGCGCCTTCTCGACCTCCTCGGGGCCCTTGGCCCCAGCGGAGAC
>JACRCT010000931.1 GCA_016218885.1 Deltaproteobacteria bacterium
CTCGTGCAGGCCACCGAAGGCTGAACCGCTCAATTCAAAGCTGCGGAGGCAGGTGGAACACGAAAGGCCCCACGGCGTTCTCTGTTGGGCTTTCCGGCCGAGGGACCGCCCGCCATCTCAGGAGGATCTGGTCCCGGGAGCTTCTTCGCGCCCAAGAGGGGGCTGCCGGACGGCCCTGCACTCCCGACCTCGACGGCGGCGCGGTTCCCACGCTCAGGCAGCTCTGAGAGGAGAGCTCATCCACGTCGCTCAGGTGGACCACCTGGACCTGGTCGGCCAATTCGATGGAGCCGGAGTCAGCGGTGGCCGAGGACATCGTACGGACTCGCGTGCGGGCGTCGACCGCGCGGCGCGGCTATCGTGCCCATCGGCCGGCGAAAAGCCGGGCGAGCTGGCGAGGGCCATCGGCCGGCTGACGGCCAGAGGACGTGTCGCTCCGGAAAAGGCTCGGACGAGGGGAGGGGGCATGCACAGCTCTTACTTGGCTGGGCCAGAGGGATTGGGCCCGGTAAGGAATGAAGAGCATGCTCGAGAATGTCGTTGGAACACTTGCGCGCCTGGCGGCCGAGCTCGAGCCGGGCTGCGAGGGGTGGAGGGCGGTGAATGAGCTGCAGCGTGGAGCCATCGAGCTGCTGAGCGAGGAGCCCATCGACGCCGATTCCTGGGCCTTTGACCTCGAGCGTGCGGCGAGGCGTGGCCTGAGGAAGGACGCGCGACAGGGATCGAGGAACCGACGGCCTCGGGCTCGGAGTGCGTCCTGGGCTTCCGAGATACTGCGTCTCATGGAGCCAGGGGGGGCGTTCACCAAGCCGCCTCTGAGCACGCGCTTAGGGCAAGTCCCAGCGGGCTCTGCGCCTCCTCGAGTCGCCAGCATGGTCGGCGGCCAACTCGACTCGATGCCCTCCGGAGCGCTCGACGCAGCGACGAAACGGGCGCTGGGCGATTGTCAGAAGTGTCTCGAGCCGCGCCGGGGGGAACCCTGCATCGATATCGGGTTTGGCGAGCAAGTCACGACGATGTGCGGCCGGTGCGTCTTGGAGTTTCCCTCGACCGATGGGGCAGTCATGGCGCTTCTCGCGATCACCCCGATAGTGGACGACGGGGAGTCGTAGCGCGCCGAGGGCTTCGTAGCCTCCCCCCTTCCCCCTCCCGAGTCACTCTAGGGAGGGTCGGGCACTTCGGGAGGGGGCGATCGGGCGTTGCTCGTCTCGATCTCCGGCTGGGATTAAGGGCGTGGGTAGCGAGGACCTTCCCGATCGGGAAGACCTTCGCTATCCCTGCCCCGCTCCCCTTGAGATCGGGAAGACCTTCACTACCCACGCCCCGCTCTTCAGTCTCCCCCTCCCGGCTTGCCCAGCCTTCCCTGAAGTGACTCCGGGAGGGGGCAGGGGGAGGCCAACCTTCGCGCCAGCGCCACGAGCCATCGGTCTCTCGGCGTCGTGCCGGATATCGCATGGCCCCGCTCGATCGCCGCGAACAGGCTTCGGGTCTCCTCACAGGGCGACGACCAGCGCCGAAGCGACTCGTACAGGACCGAGTGCTCCTCGGACGCCCCGGTCTGCTCCTGCCAGGCAAGCACTCGGCCCGCGAACTCCGGCTCCGCCGGCGACGGCTCTTCATTCACCGGCGCGAGTGCGTTGATGGCGGCGATCACCCGCTCTTTGCGCTCCTTGTAGTGCAGCTTCGACAGCTCCTTGGTCGAGATGGGCTCGCCGATCAAGATGTCCTGCCTTCCCATCCCCACGGGGAACTCGAGCCGCTTCGAGACGGGCTCCACCGGCAAGCCGCCAACGAAGCGCACCGGCACCACGGGGGTCCCGGTCGCCAGGGCCATGTCGAGGAACGCCCCGCTCATCTTGGCCCCGGGCGCCCGGCTGCTCAGCGCCCGCGTGCCCTCGACGTGCACCATCACCGACTTCTCGCTCCGGCTCAGCGCTTCAGCGAGCCCGAGCACGACCTTCGGCAGCTCGTCCTGCGCACCTCGGTCGAAGAAGGTGATCACGCCGGGATCGGTCACCCCGGGAAAGCTGAAGGCATGCTTGATCAGCAGCCCCAACCAGCTGGTGCGGTGCTCTGCCTTGGCCAGGGTGATCGTCGGCTGCTCGCTCAGGCCGGACATCACCACCGAGAAGAGCAGCGACTCGATCGCCACCTGGTGGTTGGCGAGGTAGAGCACGCTTGCCCCGCGCAACGCCGAGAGCGCCCGCGGCGACTGGAAGCGCACCCGCCGCAGGAACCTTTCGGCGAGCGAGTAGTACAGGTCCTCCACCGGCCAGCGGCCTATGCCGAAGTACCGATCCCATTACTCTCGCACCGGCGCCAGATCGAGCTGCGGTGCGCCGCGAACGATGGCGCGGGCTCCCTCGCGCTTGCATTCCAGCGACCACGCTGCCAGCGGCTCGGTGTCACAGCGGGCAGTCGAGAGGTCTTTTGAGACGTGAACGCTCGAGGGGTGGACCTGCGCCTGCGCCGCGACGTGCTCCCGGGCGGCGATCTCCCCCACGTGATCCTGCGAGGTGGTCTGGTACGCCTGGGCGAGCGTCCCGGGCAGCCAATCGCTGGCAGCGACCTCCTCGGCGCTGAGCCGCGTGGAGCCTTCCTCCTCTCGCGAGAGGCGCACTCCCGGCACGTACGCTCGATCACGCAGGAAGGCCCGGCGCTCGCGCGGCGGTGCACTCCCGATGGGCCCCTTGGGGAAGAGAGTCTCTACGAGCTCGAGCGTGGCGATGACGCGGTCGCTCGCGATCGCCTGGATCTTGAAGCAGGGTTGGCGCGGGCCATCTGCGAAGCCGGCGAAGCGAGTCTCGAGGCGCACTGGGCCTTCGCGAGGCAGCTCCTCGTGGAAGGTGAGCTCGCGGATCCTGGTGGGATAGGCCACGAGATCCTCGGCGATCTCGCTCGACCACAGATTCAATGCGTCGTGAGGAATGCCGTGGGTGAGCGCGTCCAGCAGGGCCGCCGGGGCTCCTGCGACGCCGGCATCGAGGGTGGCGGTGGAACCGGTGTTGCCTCGCGCCAGCGAGCGCAGCAGCTGGAACGACGGGCCATGGAACAGCTCGCCCGACTCGTACGGATTGGCGACGGGTCGTGCATCCGCCGGAGCGGTCCAGGCCGCCTCGGAGGGCTCGCGATAGGTGTCGGCGACGACGACTCGAGCAGTCGCAACGGGCTCGAAGCGCGACAGCTCCGCCTTCGAGGCTTCGCGCCAGGCGAGCAGCGTGCACTGGTATTCTCCGCCCTCCCCCTGCTCAGCCCTGGCGGCGAGCCGGGTCGGGCCCGTGATGGGCAGCCAGCGCAGGACCTGGGCATCCTTGATGGCGACGACCCTGCCAGCCCCCTCGCCAAGCGCGGCGGCCGCAAGCCGGTCCACCATCGCCATCATCGGCAGCGCAGGGACGGTCCACGTCGGGCGGTGGTCGTTGAGCCAGCGATGGGTCCCAGGGGAGAGAGTCTCCTCGTTCACGCGTGTGGAGTGGGCAAGATCCCGGCGTCCGCCAGCCTGTGGTGGGGGTGGGCCTCCGTGCCCGCCCGCGCGCATCGCCATGCCCCTGGCCTCGTAGATGCGCTTGCCGTCCACCCAGAGCGAGGCGTTGGCGACGGCTACTCGACCCGCCGCGTCCTCGCTGGTGCAAACGAGGTCGAGCAGGACGACCATGCGCTCGTTCTTGGGAACGACCTGCCCGCGGTACTTCCAATCGAGCGGAGCTCCGAGGGCGAGTGGCTCGAAGCGCGTGGCACCTTCGGCGTGCCCGAGGCGAATCATCGCGAACTGCAGCAGCTGCACCATGGCCTCCAGGCCGAGTGAGCCGGGCTGCACCGGGTCCTGGAAGAAATGCGCCTTGAAGAACCAAGCCGAAGGATCGACGTCGAGCTCCGCCCGGAAGCGACCCAGCTTGGCTTCGCCACCGGTGGGCCAGATGCCGGTCACTCGATCGAGCATGCGCAGCGACTCGGCCCCAAGCCGCGCGCCGGACCCGAAATAGCGCTCGGGTCGCGCTCGGAGGTCGATCGTCTCCTCGCTCGGCGCCGTCAGCGCTTCGTGCTCGCCATCCTTCGCGGGGAGGCCGACCTGCGCCTCGAGCGCCTCCCGGGGGAAGAACCCGAAGACGGTCTTGAGCTCGTAGACGGAGCGCCCGCCGATGGAGCAGGTCACGTCGAACGACTCGATGATCATCCCCGCAGAACGCGAGATCTGCGTGAGCTTGGAGCGCGTCACCAGCGTCCCGGCGTCCGGCGGGATCTCGGCGAGCAGCGTGCCGGTGCCGTCCAGGTTGCGAAAGGCCAGATCGCGCTCGGTGCCCAGCGCGCTGCCCACATACGAGGCGAGCCAGCCGCACGGCTGCAATGCGGCCTCCAGCAGCACGCAGAAGGGCATGGTGCGTGCGCCGCTGGCGCCGAAGTACCAGGCGTCGGGCGGGATGTCGTACTCGGCCTCCACGGTCGTGCCGAGCTGCATCGCGCCGATCTCCCCGCCCTCGATGCGCGAGACGCGCGTCATGAACAGGTAGGGCGGCCCGGGCAGGCGCGGCACGCGGCGCGGGCCGTCGAAGACCTGATACATCTCCCCGAAGGCCTCCGAAGGCTTGCCCCAGGCACAGGCGAGCAGTGAGCGAGCCCCGAAGGAGAAGCCCTTGGCCGCAGCGACGGGTCTGCTGTCGCTGAGCTCGCGCGCCTCGGGGAGTGAGTCGAGCGGCCAGCCGGGAACGAGGCGCAGGCCCATGCGGCGGCAGTGGAAGGCCTTGAGCCCGTCCACGCTCACCAGCAGGTCGGCCCATAGCGTCGGAGTCGGGCCCGCTTCAATCTCTTCGACGAAGACCTCGTACACGACCTCGCGCGACGCCGGCGTGGCCTGGCCGCGGCAGCGCAGCCGATACGTCTCGTCCGGCACCGGCTCGAACCGCCAGCCGTCCTTGTCGAGCGTGTAGCCAAAGGAAGCGAGGTAGACCGCCATCGCCTGCAGGCAGCCCTCGAACATGAGCGTGCCCGGCATGCAGGGGTCGTTCTTGAAGTGGCCCTGGAAGAACCAATCCTCGGGCGAGAGGTGATCGACCGCGCGCAGGTAGCCGCGCCCCCAGGGGCCGCCGCTGGCCGTGAGCTCGGTCACCTCCTCCAGCAGGAGCATCGTGCCGCCAGCGATGCGCGGCGTCCGGGTGTGCGTCGCGCCAAGCTCGAACCCCTCGCCGAAGCAGGTCGGAACGTCGCCCTTCGCGAAGGCCTCGAGCTGCGAGCGGTCCAGACGAGTGCGCGAGCACTTGCGGGCCGGAGCGTCGAGGCGGGGGTTTGCCTTTCGCTCTGCCGACTCGGCCTCCCAGAGCACGCCTGCAGAGTCGGCGAGCTCCTGATCGGTGAAGAAGCCGGCCTGGCCGTTGCGGACCGAGAGGCGGGGCTCTCGTCCGGCGGCGGTGGCGCAGTCGTATCGGAAGAAGAAGAGGCGGACCTCGCCCTGGTTCGCGTGGCCCTCGACCTGGATCTCGTAGCGCAGCGTCTCGCCCGCCGCGGGGAGCGAGCTGCGATAGGTGAGGTCGCAGCCCAGGAGACGGTAGACGCGCTCGCCTTGGTTGAGGAAGTCCACACCCAGGTACGAGATGAGCATCAGGTCGGCCTGGCCGGCCTCGATGAGGATGCCGGCGGGCATGCGCCCGTCGTGCAGGTACCAGGCGTCGGGCGTGACGTCTGTCTCGGTCCAGAGCCGGCCTTTGCCCATGGAGCCCGCTTCTGCCTCCAGACCCACCAACCGGTCGGCGAGCAAGAGCGGCGGCTCGGGCATTCGGACTCGCCGCTGGAAGCCATCCTGCTTCGCGAAGAGCGGGCCGTAGATTTCGGAGATCCTTCCCGACGCGTGAATCTCGAGGCCTCGGCGGTCGAGCTTGAGCCCTGGCAGATCGACGAAGTCCGCGGGGCAAGGAATCGCCTCCAGGCTCGTGGCCACCGCAGCTCCCTCTCCCCGCGAGTGAAACGAGCGATGGGAGAGGGCCGGGGTGAGGGCCTTCCCCGCCTTCCCATCCTTCACGTTCGCATCAAGCGCGGGATAGGCTCCGCCGGCTTCACCCGGCCGAGGCGCCATCCCCGACCGAGCTCTCTCGATGAGCTGCTGCGCCGCCCCCTCGCGCATTTCCAGGAACTGGCGTTGCGCCTCGGTCTGGCGCTCGACGAACTCGCGATGCACGCGCGCGAGTCGCTTTTGCTGCGCGGCTATCCACTCGGAAGCTTGGAGGGAAAGGGGCAGGGCCCGGTCGCTGACGCTCGCGGCTCGGACAACGGTCGCCCCATCGGCGCGGGTCTCGGCTGGCGACGTGGGCGCGTCCTCGAGTACGGGGGGGAGCACAGGTGCCGGAGGCATGACCTGGGGACCGGAGGGAGCGCAAGCGCGCAGCGTCCTCCACTCGCATTGCACGGCGTCGTCCTCGGGCAGCGCCGGCAGCCGCACCGGCTCGCGATGCGCCGGGTACTCCTGAGACAGCGCCCGAGACGAGTCTCGTTCGGGATGCTGCATGACGATGGCTTCGTTCTCGGAGCGCAGCCCGAGAATGACCTCCTGTCCGCCGAGCGCTTCGATCGCCACTCGCGTCCGCCGTACCCCGCGCCAGGCCTCCCCGCCCACTCGCTGGCCGCGAGCGCAGGCGAGGGCGGCGGCGGCCATCTGCACCAAGCCCATCGCCGCGTGTGCCCGCCCGAAGCGCGCCTCGACGGCGTCGGTGTCGAACTTCGGCGATTCGTCGCTCTCGCCCTCATCCAGGAGAGCCAGGATCGGTCGGCCCTCCCGGCGTGCGTCCTCTGCTCGCTGGAGGACCAGGACGAGTGCCGCGTCTCCGGGTGCGCGAGGATCTCCCAGGGCCCGGAGGGCCGCCTCGTGCACCGGCTCGCAGCTGAAGTCTGCGGCGCCCACCAGGGCCAGGTCGAGCTCTCCCGCGCGCAGTCCGCGCGCAG
>JACRCT010000932.1 GCA_016218885.1 Deltaproteobacteria bacterium
GTGCAGGGAGGGGTCGCCTCCCACCAGGCGATCACCAGCTTCGACCAGGCGCTGTGGGACGATCTGGTCGAAGGCTCGGGCGCCCAGGTCGTGGCCGGCCGCGGCGGAGTCGTCGGCCAGGTCTTCGACTGCAGCCCGAGCCCCGGGAGAGTCCAGGGCGCGACCGTCGCGCTGAGCACGCCGTCGAGGGCCTGGTACAGCTATCCGCAGGTGGTGGGGGTCGATCCCCAGGCCACCAGCACCAGTGACACGGGGCGCTTCTTCTTCTTCGACGTGCCCGCGCTGAAGACGGACCTCGTGGCGGACCTCGGTGGGACCAGGGTCAGCGTCCCGGTCCGGACCAAGCCCGGCGCAGTCACCATGCTCCAGCTCCTCCCCCGCGGCCGCTGAGCCCCTGCGCCGCTGCCGGCCTTGGGCGCAGTCAACACTGGCGCTCTGGCTCCCGGAATGCTAGTTGCCTCGGGGGTACCAGGCATGCCGAGGGGCGTCCCCCAGAGCCCAAACGAACCGCAGGACCGAACTTCCAGGAGGTTCCCGTGAGGAGAGCACTCGCAGGCGTGGCCCTCGCCACCGCCCTGTCCGCCGCACCGACCTGGGCCGCCGAGCCGAAGCCGGTCGACCACGAGGTGGGGCTCGGCGTCTTTGGGGGCATGTTCGTCGCCTCCAACAGGCACGAGCTGTACGACCTGAATCTCGAGTGGGCCAAGCTGCGCACCGTCAATCCGGACTTCGGCCTGCGGCTGGGTTACATGCCGCGCGACTTCCTGGGCGCCGAGGCCGAGCTGGCCTTCATGCCCTCCAGCGCCAAGGACCACTCGGCCCTGGTCTATGCGCTGCGGGCCCAGGCCATCGCCCAGCTCCCGGCAGTGGGCGGCACCCGGCTCACCCCCTTCCTGGTGGCCGGCCTGGGCACGATGCAGATCAACTCGGCCTCCGATGCGCTGGGCAAGGACGGCGACCTGGCCCTCCACTGGGGTCTGGGCGCCAAGTACACCCTGCTCGACTGGCTCGACGTGCGCCTTGACGTGCGGCACCTGCTCACTCCTCGGCACGACGCGCTGGAGACCAGCGGCCCGATGACGAGCAACCTCGAGACCTTCCTCGGCGTGACCTACGTCATCGGCCGACCGGTCACCACCGACCGCGACAACGACGGCATCACCGACGACAAGGACAAGTGCCTGACCGTCCCCGGCATTCCGCCCGAGGGCTGCCCGCGCGACACGGACGAGGACAAGATCCCCGACGAGCACGATCGCTGCCCGGCGCTGCCCGGCCTGCCGCCTGACGGCTGCCCGTCCGATGTCGACAAGGACGGCGTCTTCGACAAGGACGATCAGTGCCCGACCCTCAAGGGCGTGGCGCCGCACGGCTGTCCCGACCGTGACCTCGACAAGGTCCCTGACCGCGACGACAAGTGCCCGGACGTCGCCGGCGTCGAGCCCGACGGCTGCCCGCCGGACCAGGACAACGACACCGTGGTCGACTCCCAGGACCAGTGCCCGGAGGTCCTCGGCGTCGCGCCGCATGGCTGCCCCGACGCCGATGGCGATGGGGTGTTCGACGCCCAGGACAAGTGCCCCTCGGTGGCGGGCATTGCGCCTGAAGGCTGCCCGCCAGACCAGGACGCCGACGGCATCCCCGACGCCCAGGACCAGTGCCCCGCGCAGCCGGAGACCAAGAACGGCTTCCAGGACGACGATGGGTGCCCTGACGAGATGCCCAAGGCGCTCCTGGCCTTCACCGGGGCCATCGAGGGCATCAACTTCGAGCAGGGCAAGGCCACCATCCAGAAGGGCTCCTACGGCAAGCTCGACCAGGCGGTGAAGGTGCTCAAGGAGTTCTCCGGCGTCCGCCTGGAGATCAGCGGCCACACCGACGACTCCGGCCCGCGGGAGGTCAACCTCAAGCTCTCCCAGGACCGCGCCCAGGCCGTGAAGGACTACCTCGTCTCCAAGGGCATCGACGCTGGCCGCCTGACCGCGCGCGGCGCGGGCCCCGACGAGCCCGTGGTCGACAACAAGACCCCGGCCAACCGCGCCAAGAACCGCCGCATCGAGTTCAAGGTCCTCCAGTAGCAGCAGCCGTCTGGATCCAAGTGAGCCTGTGAAGGCCCGCCCTCCCGCACACGAGTGGGACGGCGGGCCTTCTCGTCCCGTGGAGTTGGCCCAGGTGCTTGCCTCGTTTTTTGACTCACCGCCGAGGCAGAAAGCAGGTGTGGTTCGCTTTGAACGGCCCGCGCAGGTCGCCGAGGATCTCGCGCACCGCCTTCGACTTGAGGAAGCGGTGGTCGAGCCAGCGGCGGGCCTCGACGCGCGGGTGCGAGGCGCCGCAGCGGAAGTCGTCGTACAGCGACAGATCGGTGTCAGCGTGGAAGGCGATGACCTCGCTGATGCCGAATCGTGCCGGTTGCTGATGCATGGGACTGCCGCGCGGCAGGTTCAGCAGAGCGTGGTTGAGGTCGCAGATCGCCTCGGCCTCCTCCTCGACGAAGCGCAGCGTCTGCTCGCGATCCTCGTCGGTCTCGGTAGGCAGCCCGAACAGCAGGTAGACCTGGCTGCGGATGCCCACGCCGTGCAGGGCGCGCAGCATCCGGCGCATCACCTCGACGTCGGCGCCCTTGCCCATCAGCTCCAGCAGCCGCGGCGAGGCGCTCTCGACCCCTATCTGCAGCATCTCGCAGCCGCCGAGGGCCAGCCGCTGCGCGAAGCCCTCGTCGGCAAAGACGCGCTCGGGGCGCACGAAGCCGTGCCAGCGCAGCGGGAGAGCGCGCTCGGCCACGGCGCGCGCCAGCCGATCCAGGTGCTTGGGCGGCAGCGCGGAATCGGTCATGTGCAGCATCGCGCCCGCCGGGAACCTGGCCGCCACCGCGTCGAGCCAGAGCTCGAGCGCCTCAGGCGCGCAGGCGCGCTGCTGGGGGTGCAGGTGATCGGGACAGAAGGTGCAGCGACGCCAGTAGCAGCCGCGCGCGAGCGCCACGGGGATCACGGGCAGCGGCGACAGGTACGAGTCCCAGCGCGGCTCGTCCAGGTCGACCGACAGGGGCCCCGCTGCCGCCGCACCCGACGCGACCGTCCTCGCAGGAGAGGCTCCCAGCTCGGCGGCGAGCGCGGCCAGGTCCTGGTCGTGACCGGCGACTGTGTCGTCGAAGAGGTCGAAGGCCCCGCCCCTGGGCTCGATCCCCGTCGCCTTCCAGCAGGCGATGAGCGGTCCACCGAGCACCCGCTTCGCTCCCGGGAGATGCTCGCGCAGGAGCTGCGCGAGGCGGAAGGCGCCGACCGCTTGATTCTGGAAGGTCAGCGAGATGGCGACGTGCCCTGCCCCGCTCGCCGCGATCTCCGGAATGAGCTTTCTGACCAGGTACTCGTCGAACGGCCCGGGACGCTGCGCGAAGTCGAGCAGCGCGGCTCGGCTCTCGGGGCGCTGCCCGGCGACGGAGACGTCGGCGACTCGCACCCGCATGCCCGGATAGGGCGAGGAAACGAGCTCCAGCACTCCGTCGAGGTGGGTGATGGCCGAGCTGTAGACCTTGCGGCTGCGATAGGTCTCGGCACGCCGCAGCGGGTGGGGCCGCGCCGTCACGCTGCGCACGTGGCGCCGGAAAGCGGTCGCGCGCTCGGGGCCGCCGGTGCTCGCCGCGACGAGCTGCTCGAGGCGCTCGGCGTGCGACACGTGCTCATACCAGCCGATCGACGCGTCGATCGCTCTGGCAGGCACTCCCAGGGAGCGCAGCGGCCCGGCGGCGGCAGGCCCGGAGAGGCTGGGCTCCGAGGGCTTGGTGACAGGCGGAGTGACGAAGACGATCGGCGCAGCCATCGGGGCGCGCACGCTAGCACGAGCCCGCCCCGTCGCGGCATCGACACTCGAGAGGGGGTGCCCGCCCCCGGCGCTGGCCCTGCCCAACCCCTGTGCACTAGCCTCCGAGCTCCTCTTTGCTCTTCCCAACGGAGCTGCCCATGGGCCATCTCGGTCGCTTGAAGGACGAGTATCGCGCCCTCGCCTCTCGGCTGGGCGCAGGTACGACGGCCTTGCCCGAGCCTGACGCGGAGGCGGCACGCCAGGCGAGGCAAGATCTTCTGCAGCTGCTCTACACCCCGGACGAGGCCCGCCTCGCCTCGTTGATGCCCGTGCTCCCCTCCAGCTTGGAGGACGTGGCACGTCGCGCCAGCACCGCACCCGAGGCGTTGACGCCGCGGCTCGAGGAGCTCTGTGACAAGGGTCTGGTCATCGACCTCGTCAGCCCCACGACTGGCAAGACGACCTACATGCTCGCTCCGCCGGTCATCGGCTTCTTCGAGTTCTCGATGATGCGCTCGAGCGGTCCCCACCCGCAGAAGGCAGTCGCCGAAGCCATCCACGCCTACGCCCATGGCGATCGTGCGTTCATGCGCGAGGTCTTCGCCCACCCGACGGTGATCGGCCGCGCCCTCCCCCACGAGGCCGCCTTCGACGAGGAGGAGCTGCCCGAAGTCTTGGACTGGGAGCGGGCGACGAGCGTGCTGCGCGAGGCTCGCTCCCTCGCGGTCTCGCTCTGCTTCTGCCGTCACGCCGCCCAGCACCTGGGGCGAGCCTGCGCCTCGCCCATGGAGAGCTGCCTCTCGCTCAACGCCGGAGCCGATTTCGTGATCCGCCGGCGCTTCGGCCGCGCGATCGGCTCCTCCGAGGCGCTGGAGATCCTCGCGGCGGCGCGCGAGCGCGCTCTGGTGCAGATCGCCGACAACGTGCAGCGGCAGGTCTCGTACATCTGCAACTGCGGCGGTTGCTGCTGCGAGCAGCTGCGGGCGATCAGCGAGTTCGACCTGCGCGCCGTCAACCCCAGCGGCTTCGAGGTGCACCTCGACGAGGGCGCCTGTGCAGGCTGCTCCCGCTGCGCCCGAGCCTGTCCGATCGGAGCCATCCAGATGGTCCCGCAGCGCGTCGAGGGACGGACGCGAGCGGACCTGCGGCCGGCCGTCGATCCTGAGCGCTGTATCGGCTGCGGGGTGTGCACCGGGGCTTGCCACAAGGACGCACTGAGCCTCAAGCGTGCGGCAAAGCCCCCGCTCGTCCCTGCTGACGTGGTGGAGAAGGCCGTGCGCATGGCCATCGAGCGTGGGCGGCTCGCCCATCTGGTTGCCGACGAGGGAGCCGGGCGCGGCGCTTTGTTCCTCAACAGGGTCCTCGCGGCCCTGCTCCGCCTGCCTCCGGCCAAGCAGGTGCTCGCCCATGAGCAGCTCCGCTCGCGATTCGTGCGTTTCGCCCTCTCCCAGGTCGAGGATCCCACCGCCTGAGCCCTCCAGGCTCCCGAGAAGGCTTGCGCGAAGTTGGAATCGCCAGGCCCGCGGGCGCATTTGACCTGTAGGTGAGCGATGGCCGCGCCGCGGCTCGCTCCCCTTCAAAAGGGGGCATGTCCATGACGCCGCGCTTCACGCTCAAGAGGTTCTTCGGACCTCTCCCCTTCCTCCTGGTCCACCTCGTGGCGGCGCTCGCCTTCTTCACGGGCTTCGAGTGGCACCTGGTCGCGCTGATGCTCGGCTCGTACTGGCTGCGGATGGTGGTGGTCACCATGGGCTACCACCGCTACTTCTCGCACCGCTCGTTCAAGACCGGCCGCGTGTTCCAGTTCCTGCTCGCCTTCGGGGCCCAGACCTCGGCGCAGAAGGGCGTGCTCTGGTGGGCCTCGCACCACCGGGCCCATCACGCCTTCTCCGACACCGAGCGCGACATCCACTCTCCGGTGCGCAAGGGCTTCTGGTGGTCGCACGTAGGGTGGATCCTCAGCACGCGCTACGACACGACGGACGAGGCGCGCATCAGGGACTTCGCGCGCTATCCGGAGCTCGTCTTCCTCAACCGCTGGCCGCTCCTGCCGGCGGTGGTCTACGCCGCCGCCATCCTCGCCATCTGGGGCTGGAGCGGGCTGCTGTGGGGCTTCTTCCTCTCCACGGTGCTGCTCTACCACGGCACCTTCTTCATCAACTCGCTCGCCCATGTCTTCGGCCGGCGGCGGTTCCCCACCAGCGACACCAGCAGGAACAGCCTGACCCTGGCACTGATCACCAGCGGCGAGGGCTGGCACAACAATCACCACTACTTCCAGGCCGCGGCCCGCCAGGGCTTCTACTGGTGGCAGATCGACGTCACCTGGTACGTGCTCAAGCTGCTCGCCTTGCTGAGGGTCGTCTCGGACCTTCGCGAGCCGCCGCAGCAGGTGCTGGAGCTGGGTCGGCAGCGCTTGTCGACCAAGCCCGTCCTGGCTCCACCGCTCGCCCCAGAGAGCCGCGCCCTGGGCCTGAGCAAGTAGCACACGAGGCTTCAAGGGAAGAGGCACCGCGCGCGGCTCGCTGCCGGCACCCGGTGCCTCCCCTCCTCCACCAGTGGCGAGCGCTA
>JACRCT010000933.1 GCA_016218885.1 Deltaproteobacteria bacterium
GCCCCGGCGTGGCTAGCGTTGCGGAGCGTGCCGCCGCGGCGCTGGGGCTTGACTACGCCGGCGTAGACATCCTCGACGGGGCGCTGGGGCCGCAGGTGATCGAGGTCAATGGCAATCCCTCGTTCGACTGGATCTGGGACGCCCTTGGGCAGGACATGGGCGTCGAGATCGCGCAGCACGTAGGCCAGCTGGCCCGCGCGAGGAGGGCAGCCCGGAAGGACTGGGCGGACTTGGGAGCAGGCCCCGCGCCGCCGCGCGGGCCCTGACGCGCCGGGGCGAGACAGCAGACGAGCCGCCACTGGGCGGTCGTGGAGGAGGCAACATGGCGGAGAAGGACAAGACCAACAAGGGCAGCATGACCGTGGCGGAAGCCGGGCGGAAGGGTGGCGAGACCGTCCGCGACGAGCGGGGACGCGAGTTCTACGAGGAGATCGGCAAGAAGGGCGGCGAGACCGTCAAGGCCGAGCGGGGCCGCGAGTTCTACGAGGAGATCGGCCGCAAAGGCGGTGAGACCGTCAAGGCGGAGCGCGGCGCCTCGTTCTACGAGGAGATAGGCAAGAAGGGCGGCGAAGCGGTCAAGGCCGAGCGCGGCGCCCCGTTCTACGAGGAGATCGGCAAGAAGGGCGGGCAGAAGGTCCGCGAGCTGATCGAGGAGGGCAAGCGCGCGGCACGGACCCCGGTCGCCCCCAAGGGCGAGGGGGAGGGCGAGTAGCCCTCAACGCAGGACGAGAGGAATCGAGGCGCGACACGCCCGGCCGCGAGGGTGGCCGAAGACGGCGTGGCGACGGAGGACAACCATGGCCGATGAGACCAACAACAAGGATCAGCCCAAGCGGCCCATGACAGTCGAGGAGGCTGGGCGTCGCGGTGGAGAGAAGGTCGCCAGCGAGCGCGGCTCCGAGTTCTTCAGCACCATCGGCAAGAAGGGCGGCGACACAGTGGCCCGCAAGAGAGGGCACGAGTTCTACGAGGAGATCGGCCGCAAAGGCGGCCAACGCGTCAAGGCGGAGCGCGGCGCCGAGTTCTATTCGACCATTGGCCACAAGGGCGGCCAGAAGGTGAAGGAGCTCATCGAGCAGGCCAAGAAGAACCAGTAGCGGTCAGAGGCACTTCCCATCGCGTCCTGCGGCCGGAGGCGTCCCCTCGGGGGACGCTCGCGAGCTCCGGCTGGGATGAGCGATGCGCTCTAGGCCATGCGCCGGGCGATGGCGGCTGCTCCGAGCAGCCCGGTATCGGGGTTGGTGACCACCCGTACCGGAGTGCGCTCGAGGATGGGGGAGAGCCGGCCCTTGGTGAGGAAGGCCTTCTCGAAGGTGCCGTCGAGCAGCTTGGGGAGAATCTTGGGGGCGATGCCGCCGGCGACGTAGACCCCTCCCGGCGCGATCACCTTGAGCGCGAGATTGCCCGCTTCCGCCCCGTAGATCGAGACGAAGAGATCCAGCGCCTTGACGCACAGTGCGTCGTCCCCGGCGAGCGCGTGGTTGGAGATGCAGGCGGCGGCGCCCTCGGAAGAGGCGGCGAGCTCGGCCTCGAGCTTCGTGGAGACGGCGGCGGGCTCGCGAGCGCGCATGAACTCATAGAGGGCCACCAGCCCGGGGCCGGAGACAATTCGCTCGTAGCTCACCCGGCGGTGCCGCGAGAGCAGGAAGCGCAGGAGCTCGATCTCCAAGTCGTTGCGGGGGCCGAAGTCGGTGTGGCCGCCCTCCGAGGAGAGGACCTCGTACCCCTGCGGGCCCTTGACCAGGATCGCCTCTCCCAGCCCCGTTCCTGCGCCCAGCACGACCCACGGCCCGCGCGGCTCGGAGGGGGCCGCGTGCAGCGTCGCCAGATCGGAGGAGGGCAGCTCGGTGATGCCGATGGAGAGGGCGTGGAAGTCGTTGACCAGGTGCACCCGCTCCACCCCGAGATCGTGTTCCAGGACGCGGGCTGCGATGCGCCAGGGGAGGTTGGTGGCCTGGCAGACGTCGTCGTAGACGGGACCGGCGACCCCGAAGCAGGCGCGGGTGATGCCCTGCGCACGACCTCCCAGGAAGCGGGAGATGATCGAGGAGAGGTCGGGGAACTGGGCGCTGGGGTAGACCTCGCGCCTGACGATGTGCTTTTCCTCGACCAACGCCAGGCAGGTCTTGGTCCCCCCAACGTCTCCTGCGAGCAGCTTCATGGGCTCACCCTCGTGCGCCACCTATCGGGGTGCGGACTGTAGCATTCTCGGGTCGGCGCAAGCACTGTGCTAGGGTACGCGGCCGCCATGGCAGCCCCGATTCTCCTCATCGACCCCATCCACCCGCAGCCCCGCTTGCTCGATCGTGCCGCCGCTGCGCTCCAGAACGGCGAGCTCATCGCCTATCCCACCGACTCGTACTACGGGCTCGGCTGCGATCTCTTGAGCAAGCGCGCCATCGATCGCCTGTACGTGCTCAAGGGGCACGACCGCAAACGCCCGATGTCGCTGTTGGTTCCCGACCTCTCGGATCTGGCGAAATATGCCAAGGTCTCGAATTTCGCCTACCGCGTCATCCGCCACCTCGCGCCGGGGCCGTTCACCTTCGTGCTCGAGGCCACCCGCCTGGTGCCCGACGCGATGCAGACCCGTCAGAAGACCGTCGGTCTGCGAATCACCGAGCACCCGGTCGCCAAGGGATTGTGCGAGAGGATAGGCCGCCCGCTGGTCACCACCTCGGCCCAGAAGGGCGAAGAGGTCCTCATCGGCGCCGACGAGATCCGCGATGCCTTTGGACACGGGTTGGCGCTCATCCTGGATGGCGGGCCCCAGGGGGCGGAGCCCTCGACGATCCTTTCGCTCGTGGACGACCAGGCGATCATCCTGCGCCAGGGCAAGGGCGACGCCTCCGAGTTCGTGCAGCAAGAGCCGTGAGCCGCCTGAACATGGCGGCCTCCTCGGGACCTCATCGCCTGCATGGACGGCTTCTCGTCCGCGACGTGCGACGTTGACGTTGACGTTGACGGCGACGGCGACGTGAACGGCTTGAAGCCCGAACGTGCCCATGCTTTCCCGCTTCCTGGAGCGAAGCCGTCGCCGTCGCCGTCGCCGTCGCCGTCGCCGTCGCCGTCAACGACAACGACAACGTCAACGACAACGTCAACGTCAACGACGCTCGTGGACGACGCTCGTGGACGACGAACATGAGCGCCCAGGCCCACCCTCGCGCGACTCGCGATCAGAGCTTGAGGCTGTAGCCCAGCGTCAGGGTGACGACCTGTGCGCTGCCTCCGTAGGTCGCAGGCAGGGGAGCAAAGGTGCTGTCGAAGTCCTGCAGCAGGACCGCCATGTAGCCCAGGTCGGCCTCGAAGCCCTGGTAGCGCAAGCCCAACCCCCCCGAGAGGTTGATGCGGTCGGCGTCGGGCAGCTCGGGGCTGAGCGTGTCCGCGGGGAAAGCCGAGGGGTCCCACATGCCTCCCACCCGAACGTAGTACCGGTCTTGGATGCCCACCTCGATGCCGCCGCTGAACCACCACACATAGGAGAGCCGCTTGGGCGTGACGATGTTCAGCGCGGGGTCCTCGAAGTCGATGGCGAGCTCATGCAGGGCTTGCCACCCCACGTAGTTGGCGAGGAAGCCCAGGCGCAGGCTGACCGTGCTGAAGTCGTAGCGATAGGCGAGCCCCAGGCCGAGCGACTGCGGCAGCGTGGCCGAGGTCTCCACCGACTGGTCCTTGAGGCTGCTCGCGAATTCCAAGGGCACGTTGGAGAAATGAGCGTTGCCGCTGAAGTCGAGCGAGACGGGGCTGCGGTAGGAGGCGCCGAAGGAGAGCAGCCCCATTCCGCTGTCCTTCTTGAGGATGTCGATCTGCAGGCCGGCATTCCCCCCGACTCCCCAAGTTCCGCTAGCGAGGTCGATGCTGGCCTCGCTGTCCACCAGAGCGATCTGGCGCTTCAGCTGTACCGTGGCGCGCACGATCTGCACGCCGGCTGCCAGCCGCACCCGCCCCAGGAACGCGTACCCGACTTCGGGGTTGATGAAGTAGTTCTTCAGCGACGAGAACGTCGAGAGCCGGCGCCCGGGCCAGTCTTCGGGCCAGGTGATCTCCAGTCCATAGGGCACGAAGAGGCCGATCCCCACGCTCGCGTCGTCGGTCAGCCCGTAGGTCGCGTACAGGTGCGGCGGAGGCACCGGCTTGCGCTCCACGTCGAAGGTCGAGCCTCCGATGGTGGCGGTGTACAGGGGGATGATGAGGGTGTCGCCCAGCCGTACATGGAGCTGCCGGCCGCGCACGATCCCCGCCGGGTTGTAGTAGACGGCCGAGGGGTCGTCGGCGTCGGCAAGGGTGGAGAAGGCCAGCGCCGTGGCGCGAGCGTCATGGGTGTCGACCGCGTAGCTGGATGCGAGAGCAGGAGAGGCGGCCAGGAGCGAGGCGAATGCGAAGAGTGCGTTTCTCATGGGTAGGCCTCCGACTAGGGCTGGGCTCCGGCAGGCTTGCTGCCGGTGACTAGGAACTGCACCGCCTGCTGCTGCGCCGCCGGAGTGAGCGCGACGCCGTTGAGCAGGAAGCCGTGCCGCTCTTCGGCGGGCAAACCGCTGCCGTCGAACTCGAAGAACCACAGCGGCTTGCTCGCCGAGGGTCGATTGGCCGAGGCGATCAGCGCCAGGGTGGTCGGATTGGGGATGACCTGGTCGCCGCTGACGTATTGCAGCAGCCCGGCCCGGAAAGCGGGCAGCCCCGGTCCATTCATCACCTGCGGCGCGGCGTTGAGAGGGTCGGCCGGGTCGAGGATCCACGTCGTGGTGGTCAGGAACTGGTCGAACGCGGGAGTCCCCGGCACCGTGCCCTGCGCCGCCAACCCTTCGAGCAACGCCTCGCGGACCACCGCCAGGCCCGGGGAGGTCATCAGCAAGCTGGTCAGCCCGCCTCCCGACGCGTTGAGGGTGACGCGCCCGACCTCCGGGGCCACCGAGGTGTAGAGCGTGCCCAGCATCCCGCCCAGGCTCTGCCCGACGAAGTGATAGGCCGCGGGGTCGAGGGGCCCGACAGCGCCCTGGGCCTGGATCGTGGGGTTGAGCCGGCCAGTCCCGCTCGCCGCCACCACCCGGTAGACCTGCGCGAGATCGGCGACCTGCTGGCGGAAGTTGTCGCGCGTGCCAAAGAGGTTGGAGGGATCAATGAAGTTCCACCCGGACAGCCTGGGGACGCCCCCTGGCGTGGCGCGCGCCAGATCGGCCGCCTGACAGCGCTGGTCGGTGGCTACGCAGCTGCCCTGGGTGAGGCTGGCGCAGTATGCGTCGGGCGACACCCCTCCCGTCGATGCGGGATCGCAGGCCGAGCGCGAAGCGGCAGTCGCGGACACGCACTTCCCGCTCGCTTGGTCACACAAGCTGCTCCCCGAAGTACCTCCACAAGCCGCCAAGGCATCACAGCGCGCAGCGTCGGTTCCGAAGGGGCAAGCCATGGGCAGCAGCACCGCCGCGCCGGTGCAGCGGGTGCGCTCGCCATGCCAGAGAATGTCGATGGCGATGGTCGCGAAGCCCGCCGCCGCCAACGCGTTGGCGATGCTGAGCACGTCCTCCTTGGAGCGGGTGATGCCGTGGTTGAAGACCACGACCGGGTACCCTGAGGCGGCCGCGGGCGCCGCGGCAGGAGTCGAGAGCAGGAAGGGGATGGAGACGACCTCCGGGCTCGCGGGATCGAGAGTGCCGCCGACCCCAGTGAGCAGGAACGGGGCGGGAATCTCTCCCACGAAGAGCCGGCCGATCGCCTCGTGTGGGACGGTCTGGGCGTCCATCAGCGCGAAGAGCTCCATGGTGGCGTCGGTGACGAAGTCCGGGGCGTCTGACAGCGTGCCGGCCGACGTGAGCGTCGCCGGCAAAGCATGGATGGGCGGTAGGGCCGACCAGGTGGTCTGGGTCGTGAATGCCCAGGCGAGCCCTATCTCGCTGCGCGGCACACCCGAGGCCACCAGGGAGTTGATGAGAGGCTGGAGCTCCAGGCGCGCCGGCTCGAGCTGCTGGGCCTGGGTATCGGTCACGGTCGAGACCTGGCTCTTGCCCGAGGCGTCCACCAGCGGGTTCTCCAGGCGCAGCAGGGCAAAGGTCGTGGTGGGCGCGACCGGTCTGCCGGCCGTATCCTTCACCCGCGTGGTCACGTAGGCGCCATAGGTGGACCTCTCCTCCAGAGGGATCTCGGGGACGAACTCCAGGGTCTGCGGCTGCGGTGCGGGCAGCCCCCCATCGGCGGAGGCGCTGGCGGTGCAGCCCAGACAGGCGTTGACCTGCGGCGCCGCCCCGCTCGGCGTCAGGTTCACGAAGCCGACTCCGCCATCCAGAGTTCCCGGGTCGATCTCCCCCAGGTCCAGCGCCCCCGTCTCCCGCCCGTTCTCGCTCACCACGCGGGCGGTGGTGGAGAAGCCGTCCAGCGTGTTCAGCCCGCGGATGAGCGCCTGCTCGGTCACTCCGCCATCGGGGATGGGCAGGTTCACGTGCGCAGGGGTGGTCGAGGTGGCGGGCACGCGCAAGAGGTCATTGGGGAACGGGACGATGCTGTGCAAGGGGTCGAAGGAGAGCTCGCCGCTGCTGAGGATGGTGAACGACCAGGCCACGGCCACATCCGGGCGCGTGATGCCCGAGGCCTCAAAGCCGTCGAGCAGTGGCTCGAGCCCGCGGCGCAGCCGCTCCAGCGCCACCGCGTCGGAAGGCAGCAACGAGGCCAGGTGGAGCGCCGACGCGCAGTCCGAAGCGGCGAGGTCGGCGCAGGTCACGAGCGTGGCCTTGCTGCGGACGAGCGCCCAGATCTGGGAGGCGATGAGGGTCTGGCCCTGCGCACCCTGGACCCCAGTCGCGCCGCCCAGCACCGCCACCGCGTAACGATGCCCTTTGGCCCAGCCGGTCGCGGGCGGGGTGATGACGATGGCCTTGCCCGCGGCGTCGTAGGTGATGGCGGGCACGACCGCGGCCCCGCCATCGGCTCCCAGCAACGTCAGGTCGAGCACCCGTACCGTCTGCGGGGTCACGGTCGCCGGGGCCAGGCCGCTGCCTGTCGCCAGCGCCACGGCCGTGGCCTGGGTGGGGAAGCCGTTGAGGGTATTGAGGTAGTCGCGGGTGAGCTCCTGCTCCGCGGGCGAGGAGCCCGGGTCGATGGGCGCATTCACCTTGCCCGTCGCGGGGTCGATGGCGAGGTCGTTGGGCTCGGGCACCTGCGGGGGGATCGCCGCGGGGGCGAAGACGATGGAAGGCTGCCCCACGATCCGGAACGTCCAGGCGATGGGGACCACGGCGCGCGGCAGCCCTGCGGCCTCCAGGCTGTCGAACATCGGCTTGAGCCCCAGCCGCAGCCGCTCGAGCTGCAGCGCCGCTGCGGTCTGCTCGGCCAAGCGCTCCGCCGGGTCGTGGCTGGTCGCCGGCAGGACATCGACGGTCGGCCGGCAATCGGGGGAGGTCAGGTCCGCACAGGTGACCAGCGAGCTCTGGGAGCGGATCAGCGCCCAGACCGCCGAGCCGACCACCGGCTGGCCTTCGGCGCCCTTCATTCCCGCCTCGCCTCCAACCACCACCACCGAGTCGTGGTGCCCCGGAGCCCAACCTCCCGGGGGCGGGCCCACGCTGATGCGCCCCGGTGCGGTCGCGTCTGCGGTGTCCGCATATCCCGGAGTCAGTGCCACGGGTATCGGAGCCGCGGGATTGGTGATGTCGGTGACCCGCACCGTCTGCGTGTTGACGGTCGCCGGATCGAGCCTGCCGCTGAAGGTGGTCGTCGCCGGGGTATCGGCGGGAAAGCCGTCCAGCGTGTTGAGATAGGCCGCGAACTCCCGGTCGATGTCTGAGGCGTTCGCCGGCAGCGGAACGCTGAGCCGACCGGTCGTCGGGTCGATTGCCAGATCGTTGGGGGACGGCACCACCGGCGGAGTCTGCGACGGATCGAAGCGCGCGACCACGACCGCCGGCGGAGGAGTCTTGTCCACCGACGGAGTGCAGGCCGCAGCCGCCAGGAGCAGGGCAGAAGACGCGAGCATCTTTCTCATGGGCTCTCCGGTTCGGACCTCTCCGCGGGCGCGCGGAGCGCAAGCGTCGAAGTGATTAGCGATCGGTCGCCGGAAGCACCAGTCGAACGGGAGCTCGCTGAAGCAGGTGTCGACCACTCAAAGGAGCTCAGGTCTGCCGCAAGACACCGGGGTGCAGCGTTGGTATGAAGCGGACATGTCGGAACCCTTGCCGCTGCTGTGGTGCGACGAAGACCTGGTCGTGGTGGACAAGCCCTCGGGCATGCTGGTCCACCGCGGCTGGGACCGCGACCCCGTGGTGGCGATGACCGCGGTGCGCGACCAGCTGGGCCGGCACGTCTTCCCGGTGCACCGACTCGATCGTGGAACGAGCGGGGTGCTCGCCTTCGCCCTGAGCTCGGAGATGGCGGCGCCGCTGCACCGGCAGTTCGAAGAGGGCGCGGTGCGCAAGGTCTACCTGGCGCTGGTGCGAGGGGTTCCGCCCGAGCAGGGCGTGATCGACCACCCGGTCCCGCGCGCCGAGGAGGGGCCGAAGGTGGAGGCGGTGACGGAGTACCGGCGCCTCTTCGCGGGAGAGCGCTTCTCGCTGGTCGAAGCCATGCCGCGCACCGGACGGCTCCACCAGATCCGCCGGCACCTGAAGCACCTGGGACACCCGCTGGTGGGCGACGTCAACTATGGGCGCGGGGAGATCAACCGGCTCTTTCGCGAGCGCTATGGGCTGCGGCGGCTCGCGCTGCACGCCCGCTCGCTGGAGCTGGGGCATCCGAGGACCGGGGAACGCCTGCGGTTCCAGGCTCCGGTGCCCGCCGATCTGTGCGGAGCGCTCCGGGAGCTGGGGTGTCCCGAGGGGCATTGGGCTCGGGCCTGAAACGGCCTCTCGCTTGCTCTGCGTCCGCCAAAGGTGCGCCAGGACTGCTCTCCGGCGTCAAGGTGCAGAGGAGGTGAGCCCTGGCGCGCTCGCGTTCGACGCGGTGCGCATCCTCGAAGCGAGCACCTGCTCGATCTTCTCGATGCTGGGCGGCTTGGCTAGGTGAACATCGAAGCCCGCCTCCCTGGAATGGGCGATGTCCTCGGGCGCCGCGTAGCCCGTCAGGGCCACGAGCGCGGTGCGGCGCAGGCCGGGGTTCGCCCGAATCCTGCGGCCGACCTCGAAGCCATCCATCCCTGGCAGCCCGATGTCGCACAGGACGACGTCCGGCTTGAGGGCTTGGGCCTTCTCGACCCCCTCCGGGCCGGAGCAGGCGGTCTCGACGACGTGTCCATCGAGCTCGAGCAGCTCGCGCAGGCTCTCTGCGGTGTCGAGATTGTCCTCGATGATCAGGATGTGGCTCGAGCCGCGGTGGCTGTTCGCTCCAGGGTCAGGCGCGGGCGCTTCGACTCGGCGGGCGTTGATTGGGAAGCGGACGGTGAGCTCCGTGCCCTTCCCGAGCCCCTCGCTGGCAATCGCCACGCAGCCGCCGTGCAGCTCGACGAGGCCTTTGACCAGCGACAGGCCCAGGCCCAAGCCTCCCTTGCTGCGGTCCAGGGTCGTGTCGGCCTGGGTGAATGGCTCGAACACGCGAGGAAGCATCTCCGGTGCGATACCCGCGCCGTTGTCGCGCACCCGCACGATGGCCTGCCCTGCCGTCGCGTCGGTCTGGAGCGAGATGGAGACCTTGCCCCCCGCCGGCGTGAACTTCGAGGCGTTCTGAAGCAGGTTGCCGATCACCTGAGCGATGCGCGTGCGGTCGCCGTCGATCCAGATCGAGTCTTCAGGGATCGTGATCTCGAGCTCGAGATGGTTCGCCGTGAAGTGCGAGCGATGGTCATCGGTGGCGCATCGCACGATGTCGACGAGGTCGACTCGCTCTCGCTGCAGCTGGATCTTGCCACGCGAGATGCGAGTCACGTCGAGCAGGTCGTCCACCAGGTGCGTCAGGTGCTCGATTTGGCGGCCGATCACGGCCTGGGCCCGCCTGGCCTGCTCACCTCCGGGCGCGGCGCGGTCGAGGATGTAGAGGCTGTTGCGGATGGGCGCCAGCGGGTTCCTGAGCTCGTGGGAGAGCATCGCCAGGAACTGGTTCTTGCGTCGGTCGGCGTCCTCCAGCCGCTCGTTCGCCAGCCGCAGCGCCATCTCGGTGCGCTTGGCTTGCGTGATGTCGAGGCCGTAGGCGCGGACCACGCCCTCCTCGGGGGCGAAGACGAGGTCCTGGTGGTAGCTGCGGTCGCCGATGGTCACCACCCGGGCCTTGGAGACGGCGCTCCCCTCGCGGAAGGCTCGCACCGTGCTCTCCCAGTCGGACAGCCACGGGTGCGCGCTTCCCAGCTCGCGGACGTCGGGGAACAGGCGCAGCGCCGCCGGGTTCGCGTACCGCACGCGGCCGTCCTGGTCCGCCTCGACGATGGGGCATGGGTCCTTCTCTGGGATCGTGGCGAGATAGGCGAGACGCAGCTCAGTCGCCTTGCGCTCGGTGATGTCGTGCACCATTCCCACCGACTTGACGATGCGACCGGTGGCGTCCCGGAGGTGCTCGCACTTCTCGTGCACGACGCGAACCTCGCCCGTCGACTTGCGCACGACCCGATGCTCGACCTCGTAGCTGTCCCTTCCCTCTCGTAGAGACCCGGAATACGCCGAGTCCACCTTCGCGCGATCGTCGGGGTGGACCGCATCGAGGAAGGCCTCGTAGCTGGCGGCGAACTCCTGGGGCTCGAGACCGAAAATCCGGTAGACCTCGTCCGACCAGAAGAGATGGTTCCTCTGCAGGTCGAGCTCCCAGCTTCCCAGGTGGGAGATCTCCTGGATGCGGCGCAACAACCACTCTTCGCGCGCGCGCGGATCGAGCGGCTCGAGTGCCGGGGGCTCGGGCGAGGCTGGCGCGGCTTCGCCGGCCTCGACGTGCTTCGCGAAGCTGCGCTCCTGGAGAACCACCGCGTACAGCCGAGCTTCCGTCTCGAGCGGGGGCAACGGCCGCACCGTCACTCGCAGGTGGAAGGTGGCGCCCCTCAGCTCGACGCACACGTCGTCTCGCACCACCTGGGCTTGTGCCCTGACGGCCTCGCCCAGCATCGACGGCAGCTCGATGCGCAGGCTGCCGCACGCAGCCTCGAGGAGGTTGGCTGCCGTGCTCCCGGCCGGCTGCAGGTACTGGCTGATCTGCCCTCCGAGGAAGAGAGTGTCGCCACGTTCGTCCACCACTGCGGAGGGCGGCGCGTAATCATCGAGCAGCATTTTCTCGAAGGCCATGCGCGCCTTCTGCTCTGGGATCGGCATCTGGGCCTCCTCCTTGGCTGGCTGGTGCGTTTTCGCCTGCTCCCGGTCGGCCTAGTGGCAGCTCTTCTTTCAACAAGCAGGGGGAGTGACGAAGTTCGGGTGCCGAACCGGCGCATTCCCAGCACGAGCGGCTGGTTGCCCGCCCTATGGGGCCGCGACGCTCCCGGTACTGGTGGCTTTGAAGAGGCTGCGTCGATGAAGTCGAGGATCGCGGCGATGCCTCGCTCGTCGAAGAGCGGACCCATGCGAAGCAGGTCCGCCGGTGGGACCAGCCCACGAGCCCACGCTGCGTCTTCGGTCCCACCGGTGAGGCCAGCCCACGAGCCCACGCCGCGTCCCGGTCCCACCGGTGGGGTGCGCCGTGAAGGTGCACCGTTCCCGCGGGTGCAAGTCCCGCCCAAGGAGTTCGGTCGATACGCCTTGGTAGCTGACAGGCGCGGAAAAGCCCGACGAGGGAAGGCGGGTGACCGCCACCGCGA
>JACRCT010000949.1 GCA_016218885.1 Deltaproteobacteria bacterium
CTGCTGCGGGAACTCGACGTGCGAGGCGCCGCTCAACGAGAGCTGCTCGACCTGCCCGGCCGACTGCGGCAGCTGCTGCGGGGACGGGACGTGCAGCGCCGCCCAGGCAGAGAGCTGCTCGACCTGCGCCGCCGACTGCGGCTGCCAGGCTCCTCAGACCTGTGACCCGGTCAGCAGCACCTGCCGGTGCATCCCGCAGTGCGCCGGCAAGCAGTGCGGCGACGACGGCTGCGGCGGGACCTGCGGCTCCTGCCAGGCCTCCCAGGAATGCGTGGCCCCCGGGGCCTGCGTGAGCGCCTGCGGCAACGCGAGCTGCCAGGCGGGCAAGGGCGAGACCTGCTCCACCTGCCCCGCCGATTGCGGGAGCTGCTGCGGGAACTCGACCTGCGACCTGGGCTTCGGCGAGAGCTGCAGCGTCTGCCCCGCCGACTGCGGCCCGTGCTGCGGCAACGGCACCTGCGAGGCCGTGCGCAGCGAGACCTGCGTGAGCTGCGTGGCCGACTGCGCCTGCGGCCCCGCTCAGGTCTGCGACACCGTCCACGCCACCTGCGCCTGCGCTCCGCAGTGCGCGGGCAAGCAGTGCGGCGACGACAGCTGCGGCCAGAGCTGTGGCACCTGCCCCAATGGCTACGAGTGCAACCCGCAGGGCGGCTGCGACCCGGAGATCCCCCAGGGGTGCGACTGCACCAGCAGCCAGACCTGCCTGGACGGCATCTGCCGCGACAACACCCTGCTCTGCACGGCCAGCAACCCGACGGGCCTGTGCGCCGCGGGCTCTCTCTGCGTCTCCGGCCAGTGTCGGGACGTGGGGGCAGGCTGCTCGCTGCACAACCCGACCGGCATCTGCCCCATCGGGCAGGTCTGCGCCAACAGCGCCTGCGTGACCCTCGACCCTCAGGCGCTGTGCGACGACGGGAACGCCTGCACCCTGGACGCCTTCGATCGGACGCGCAACCAGTGCACCCACGCCGCCTACAACGGAGCCTGCAGCGACGGGAACGCCTGCACCACCGACACCTGCGCCAGCGGCGCCTGCGCCTCCTCTCCCATCGCCGGCTGCCTGACGCCGCCCACCTTCGACCCCGTTCGCAGCCCCACGCGCGTGAGCCCGCTCGTCCTCCACGGCCAGAAGGCCGCCGGCTCGTCTATCCAGATCAACGGCAGCGAGGCCGTGCCCGAGGGGCCGGAGACAACGTGGCAGGTGACGCTCAACCTGGTGCCCGGCACGAACACCTACTCCATCCGCAGCGTCAAGCAGGCGGTGACGAGCGAGGCGGTGGTCCTCAACGTGGTCTACGACATCACCGCCCCCACCACCCGCGTCACTCCCCGAGGCGGCGTCTTCCTCGAAGGCGTGACCGTCACCGCCGCCAGCGACGAGCCGGCCACCGTGTACTTCACCACCGACGGCACGACCCCGGACCAGTACTCCGACCACTTCGAGTCGATCCGCGAGTTCCGGGTGTTCGACAACACCACGCTCAAGTTCCTGGCCGTGGACAAGGCCGGCAACACCGAGGCCAGCGCCGCTGCCGCGACCTTCGAGATCACCTCCGACGGCAATCGCTGGGCGACTGCTCCGAGCCTCGGCTCTGCGCTGGCCTTCGCCGCCGCCGCGTCCTCCAACGACAAGGTGTGGGTGGCCGGCGGCTCGAGCGGCACGGCGCCGCAGGCGGGGGTCGCCGAGTACAACCTCACCAGCAAGACCTGGCGCAACCTCCCCTCGATGTCCGGGGCGCGCTCGGAGCTGGCCCTGGTTTACTTCGACGCCAGCCTGTATGCGCTGGGCGGAGAGAATGCCGGCAGCCCACTCAATCGCGTGGAGGCCCTCGATCCGTCAAGCAGCCCGAGCTGGGTCGCCAGAAGCCCCATGCCCACCACTCGCTTCGGGCTGGCGGCGGTGCTGGTGAACAACAAGATCTACGCCTTCGGAGGCAAGGCCAGCGGCGGAGCGGTGCTCGCCAACCTCGAGGTGTACGACCCGATCAACAACACCTGGAGCAACGCGGTGGCGCAGATGCCCCGCGGACGCTACGCCTTCGGCGCAGTGGCGCGAGGCACCAAGGTTTATCTCGTCGGCGGAGAGGACGCGGCCGGCGCGCGCGTCGCCGAGGTGGACATCTACGACGTTGCCACCAACAGCTGGTCCTCGGGCTCCCCCATGCCGACCCCGCGCTCCTTCCTCTCGCTGACCCTCCAGGTGAACGAGGGCGCGGTCACGGGCGGCTACACCGGCGTGGTGGCCGCGGGCGGGCTTGAGGCGGGCGCGGTGCCCTCGGCGGTGGTCGAGGAGTACCTCATCGAGGACAACGCCTGGCGCCGCCGCGCGCCCTTGCCCCAGGCCCGACACAGCGCCGCCTTCACCGCTGCGCTCGACACCGGCCTGGTCGACTCGAAGGACGGCCAGGGGTGGATCCTCGGCGGGCAGCTCGCGTCGGGGCTCACCGCGAGCTCGGTCTACTTCACCCAGGCGCAGGACTACGTGCGCGGCCTCCCCGCCCTCCCCGCCGCCCGCTTCATGCACGCCGCCGCCACCGTGCACGAGCGCGTCTACCTGTTCGGGGGCAGGAACTTCCAGGAGGTCACCGCCGGGTGGGAGTTCGACCCCGAGATAGGCACCTACCAGGCCCTGCCGGATCTGGCTTCGGCGCAGAACGGGCTCGCCGCCGCGGCGGTGGGGGACAAGGTGTACGCCATCGGCGGCGCCAACACCTTCGGCAACCCCGTGCCCACTCTGCGGGCCTACGACCCCGCGACCCGTACCTGGACCGACAAGCGCGCGATGCCCACCGCGCGCCGGGACGCGGCGGTGGCGGTGCTCGACGGCAAGCTCTACGTGATCGGCGGCAGCAACAGCGGCGCCCTGCAGACCGTCGAGATCTACGACCCCGCGCTGGACACCTGGACCACCGGAGCCATCCTCCCGGTGGGACGCACTGGAGCCCAGGCCGTGAGCTGGCACGGCTCGGTGTACCTCTTCGGTGGCCTCAACGGCAGCGGGACCGCCGAGACCAGCGTCCTCAGGCTGTCGGGGTCGAGCTGGACGACCGTCGCCGGGGTCACGTTCTCGGGGGCCTACGGCCGCATCGCCCGCATCGCCGATCGCGTCACCATCTTCGGCGGCCTGGATGGCGGCGTGCCCACGGCGAGGCAGTGGAGCTTCGATCTGGCGACGGGAGTCGTGGCGTTCGTGAAGCCCGCCAACCAGCTCATCGTCAAGGCAGTGCAGCATGCCGCGGCGGCGACGGTGAACTCCAAGCTGTACCTGTTCGGCGGAACCGACACCGAGCCGGTGACGGCGCCCGGCGTGACGTTGGTGGAGAAGGTGGAGGGCCGCTGCTTCGATGGAGTCCGCAACGGCCGGGAGAGCGGAATCGACTACGGAGGGGGCTGCGGGATGCCCGGCTCCTCCTCCGGTTACTCCTGCCTCGGGGCAAGCCAGACCAGCACGCCCCAGAGCGGCGACGTGCGCCTCAGCGGCGGCCTGGTCGAGGTTTACTACAGCGGGAGCTGGCGCGGGGTGTGCGACGACTCCTGGAGCGCCTTGGACTCCGACGTCGCTTGCTGCCAGATGGTCGGTACAGCCGCCGCGAGCTGGGCCATCGGCCAGACAGGCCCGAGCAGCAGCTTCTGGCTCGACGATGTCGTCTGCAGCACCTCCGCGACCCGCATCGAGCAGTGCGGCCACAACTCGTGGGGCAGCCACAACTGCGGCAGCACGGAGTGGATCCGCCTGAGCTGCTACTGAGGGCAGGCTCCTCGTCGAAAGGCCCGGAGCCCGGCGTGGAGCCGGGCTCCGGCCTTCAGCCGGGCATCGCGCGGCCACCCTCTCGAGGGCTCAGTGCGCCACGGGGCTCGCCGCCAACTCCGGCGACCGCCCCTGAGCTCGCCGGCACAGGGCTTCTCCCTTGCGCGACCGTTGACAAGGTAACTGGGGCACGGCATTGAGGGGCCGCCATTCGGCGGCCCCCGATGCACCAGGCGAGGATCCCCATGAAGAATCAGCTCCGCGGTGATCTCAAGATCTTCGCCGGGACGGCCAATCCGGCCCTGGCCCAAGCCATCTGCGCCAACCTGGGCGAGCCGCTGTCCAAGGCGGAGGTGGGCCGATTCTCCGACGGGGAGACCAGCGTCGAGGTGGGCGAGAACGTGCGCGGCTGCGACTGCTTCATCATCCAGCCGACCTGCCCGCCGACCACCGATCACCTGATTGAGCTGCTCATCCTCTGCGACGCGTTCAAGCGCGCCTCGGCGGGCAACATCACCGCGGTGCTGCCCTACTACGGCTACGGGCGGCAGGACCGCAAGGTCGCCCCCCGCTCCCCCATCACCGCCAAGCTGGTCGCCAACCTCATCGTGGCCTCGGGTGCCAACCGCGTGCTCTCGATGGACATGCACGCCGGGCAGATCCAGGGCTACTTCGACATCCCCTTCGACCACCTCTACGCCCTGCCGGTCTTCATGGAGCACATCCGCAAGCGCTTCCCGAA
>JACRCT010000095.1 GCA_016218885.1 Deltaproteobacteria bacterium
AGGCCGAGCTGCGCGCCGACGGCTCCGCGCACCGCCAGAGCAGGGTAGATGAGCGTGGCGCCGGGCGACCACGCTGGAGGCGACCGGGACGCTGCAGAACTCCGGGCCCTGTCCGCCCACCTCGAGGCCAACCCCTGGGAGAAGGCCTTGACGTTCCGCGGCCGGGTGGAGCTGCGCCACCTCGCGGCGCCGGACATCGACGCGCTGCTGGTCGTCGCCAGCGAGGTGGCGATGCTCGTTCTGGACACGTCGCTGCGGCTGTCGGACAAGGTCCTGCCGATGCTCGTTGCGGAGATCGAGCGCCGCGGCCCGGCGGCCAGGCCCCGCCGCGTGGTGCGGGACCTGTGGGCCCTGACCCCGCACCTCTTCGTGGCCAACGCCAAGTGGGACCTGCTGGCCAACACCATCCAGAGATCCGCAACCTCGCCACCCGCGGCAGCAGGCGAGCCAGCTCGCGGGTGAGCTGGTCGGGCTGGGCTTGGTGGAGAAGCTGCCTCGAGGCCGCTATCGGCTGCTGCGTCCGGCGCGCAGCTTCGGCGGGACGCTGGAGTGGTACGTGGCGCGCGAGCTGAAGCGGCGGCTCGGTTTCGAGGTGGCCACGGCGCTGGCCTTGGCCTGCCCGCGGCGTGGGCGGGGACCTGGACGTGGTGGCACTGGCGGACGGGCCGCGATGATCCGGGCGGCCTCACCCGGCGCTCCCGCGCGTTGAAGGATGCCACGGCGCTCCGCGGGGCCATCGGCGGCGGGGGCCGAACGGCGCGACCTGTGTTAGGCGGTACTCCTCACCGGGGCCGCCGCTACTCCTTGAGCACGCGGGCCTGCCCCGGCTGCGGCCAGTCGCCGCACGACGATGACGCCCGCCACTGCAAGCACTGCGGCGCCAAGCTCGAAAGCTGGCCCCTCGCGTCAGCGGAGATCCCTTGGCGGCTCGCGAGCCCCCAAGGCAGCGCCGGCCGCCCGCCCCCGTTCAGCAGGTGAAGAGGGCGAGGACGAAGGTATGGGACTGGGGCAGGTAGTAGACCGTGCCGTGGGTCAGGGGCGGCCGGAGGAAGGCCGAAGCCTCGTAGGTGTCGGCCTTTTCGAGGGCGGCGCGCAGCGACTCCGCCAGCCACGTCTCCTCAGCGAAGGAGGCCACGGGGCCCTGGGAACGACCCAACCCGGCGAGCAGCGCCTGGGCGTCCTCGCTCGAGTACTCCAGTACCGCCACCACCCTCCAGTCGGTCGGCCCCAGGCCCACGCTTCCCTGGATGGCCTGCCGCCAGAGCACGGATCGCGGAGCCCGAGGCAGCACGACCATCTTCTCCAGGGTGGCGAGGTCCGAGCCGCTCCGGGCTGGCGGAGTCTGAGTTTGGTCGGTCATGGGCAGGACACCTTGCCGATCACAGGCTGAGCAGCCAGTCGCCAGGCAGGCCAGAAGAAGAGCCCCGCCCCGTCCGAGCCATCTAGCGGCGATCGACGGCGTCACCGGTGGGAGCGGAGGAGGAAGCGCTCTGCACCTCGCCCTGGGTCCAGCGAACGTCTCGCTGCAGGGTCGAGTAGTTCGTGAACTGGTGCGCCAGCCCGGTGGCCTCGAAATAGCCGTTGTCAGAATCCGGGGCGGAGGTGACGAGGTCGTTCGCGCCGGGGTTGAAGTTGTATCGGTCCTCGGCGTGCAGGGTCATCTGCATGGCCATCTCCGCCTTGCCACCCGCCTTGGGCGGCTGGACGGTGACGGTGCCACTCAACCAGATCGGGTGGCCGCCGATCGCCTTCTGCCAGTTCTCGGTGGCCGGATAGGGGAACTGCGGGCTGCTGCCGACGGTGATGGGAGACCCGGTGAGCTGGAAGGTCAGTGCCTTGGCCGCGAGCGAGGGGTCCTTGGCGATGAGCTGCCGGTAGTAGGCCTCCGCTCCCCTCTGGATGTCCTTGGTCGCATTGGCCAGGATGGTCGTGCCGGAGAAGTCCCCGCGCACGAATTGCTCATAGCTGAAGGTGTGGTCTTCGCCCTTGCCATGGAGGAAATGGTCGTAGGCTTCCAGTCCGTCCTTGAGGTCCGAACGAAGCACCTTGGCGCAGAGCAGCTTCCGCTCCCACTCGTCCAGCTTCTTGAGGCCTTCATTGGACGGAGACATGGGTTCGACCGGGTTGGGGTCGTTGGGGTCGCCGAACTTCTGCAGGAAGCCGTTGTCGTGCCGGATGGGCGGGCGCTGGGGCGGGCCCACCTGGTACTGCGCGAAGGTCGCCTCCGCGATGCTCGGACCCCTGATGGGCTCGCCCTTGGTTCCCACCAGCATCGGCCCCTGGGGGGGCAGCAAACCCCCCGGGGGAGGGTTGCGGGGCCTCGCGTAGCTGCTGGCGGAGGACCCGGGGAGGGGCGCCTCGGTGGTGGGCGTGGTGGCGGATCGCGCGGGCGCCGAGTCCGTGCGCACTCGAACCGGGGAGTAGGGACCGATGACGTTGGCCATTTTCGTTCTCCGCGGAGTGCGCCGCCTGCTGGAACCGCTGGCGTCCCATCATATCGTCGATGGGGCGCAGCAGAAGTTGCCGCCGATCAGCCTGGCGGCCGGGACTCGGCTCGGCATCGCCCCGAGAGAGCCGGTCCCGCCTCCTGCGCCTCGTCGGAGGCGACCCGGCGGGGGCCATCGGAGGGCGAGCTGGATCAGTTGATGTGCAGGTGGACGAAGCAGAGGAAGAAGTCCTCCTGCGTCATCCTGAAGATGCCGTCGTCCTTGCCGTCGCGTCCGAACTCCCCGGAGCCCCAGGGGTTGCGCAGCTGGACGTAGGTCTGGCCACCCGACTTCTGGTGCTGGTCCGCGGTGGCCAACGGGGCGGGCATCGAGCTGGTGCTGGACTCGGAGAACCCGGCCTCCTCCGGCTCCGACTACTACTCCGAGCACCTGGTTGTCGACTGGGCCGGCTGGCGGCGGGTGCGGCTGCCGCTCTCGCAATTCGGGGCCGCCCGGAGCCAGTCCACCGAAGTGGACTGGGTCCGGGCGAAGTGCCACCGAAGCGGCGGTGTAGACGGTGGTGGTGCGCCGGCGAGCGTGGTCAGGGGGCCGTCTACTTCGCCGCCGCCGGGGTCTCGCGCAGCGCGGCCTCGAAAGCCTCGAACAACGTGCGGAGCGCCGCGGCGACCTCCGGAGTGACCGCCTTGGCCCCTTCCTGCTTGATGTCGACGTCGACCTTCCGCCCCTGCCCCTCACGGCAGAAGACGCTGGTCCACTGAGCGGGCGAGCCGTACCCGTTCTCCGCGGCCTCCAGGCTCTTCCAGGCAGCGGGCAGGTAGCTGCCGCCCTTGACCACCACCGCCCCGGCTCGGCCACCGTACGGGCCCGTCCAGCCCTTGACGCTGCAGGCGCTGGTGGCTGGTTGGGGGCTCACGACGACCTGGACCCGGTAGCGGCCGACCGTGGCGATGAGCCGATCGTAGCGGTCCGTGCCATCAGTGCGCGTCCAACGCGCTCCGCCCTTGGGCAGCACCAACCCCACGCCGACCGAGGGCAGGGAGAGCGGCGGAGGCGGGCGCTTCTCGACGAGGCGGATGGGAAGGCGCGCGGCACTGCCCCCGAAAAGCACCCCGTAGAGAGCGCCGTCGTGCAGCAAGAGGTACGACAGGCCCGCTGGCGGCTGGGTCGCGAACCGGGCCCAAGTCGCTCCGTCGTCCCCCGAGACGAGCAGGCCGCCGGCCCGGAACGAGCTGAAGACCTGGCGCCCGTTGACGAGCAGTCCGCCCCACTCGCCGACCTCCTTGGACACGAGGACCTCCCGCGCCTCCGAGCCTGGGCCTTCCTCCAGCCCCAGGCGGAAGGTGCGGTTGCCATCGGTGGCGGCGCTGACGTAGAGCGCGTGGGCGTCGGCGGCCATCGCGGTGAAGAAGACCGGCGGCTCCTTCGGGACCAGGCCCGGCACGCTCGACCAGGTCCGCATGCCGTCCGCGGAGCGCCACAGGAAGCTCCCCTTCTCGGCGGTGGCCGCGGCGTAGAGGTGGGAGCCCACCGCGAGCAGGCTGTCCACCCGGCAGGACCGGCCGCACGAGGGCGCGCTGCCCGGCTGCCAGGTCAAGCCGCCGTCGTGCGACACGAAGAGGTCCAGGGTGGTCCGGGCATAGAGCGCCGCGGAGTTCCCGGTGACCTCACTCAATCCGTCGTTGGCGGGCAGCCCCTGGGCCGGCAACCAGGTCACGCCGCCGTCGCGCGAGGTGCGCAGCGCTGACCCCTGCCAGGGAGTCGACGCCAGGATCGCTCCGTCGGAGAGCACCCAGAACCTGTCGACCCCGGGCAGCAACAGGGAGCACCCGGCGTCGGAGCAGCGGTAGAGCTGGCGGCTCGCGAAGAGCTGGAGCATCTCCGCGCCGAGCGGCGCGATCTTCAAGATTCTCAGCCCGTGGCCGAGCCCGCTGTTGGCGGGCTTCCAGAGGTTGGTCTTGGGGTCGAGGAGCTGCAGCCCTTGGGCGTCGCCGGCGAGCGCCGCCTTCTCGGTGAGAAGGAGAGCCTTGGCCTCCCACGTCCCGGGCAGCCCCTTGCCGAGCGGCTTCCAGCTCTGGCCCTGGTCCCGGGTCGAGAAGACGCCGTCCAGGCCGGCGACGAAGACCGCCCCACGCGCCAGCACCGGCTTGGAGCCCGGCAGGTAATGGCCCCCGGGACAGGTGGAGTACTTCCAACTCCGGCCCCCGTCGGCAGAAGACGCGAGCAGGGTGTTGGGGCGCCCGCTGCGATCGGCCTTCCCCGCGCGCAGGGCCCAATCGCCCAGGGCGTACAGCTTCTTGCCCGAGACCACCAAGCCCTCCGTCTGCTCGAACGGCTTGCTGCCGCCCGCCTCGACGAACTCCTCGCTCTGGTCATCCAGGGACCACAGCTTGTCCCCGGAGAACGTGTAGAAGCGGCCGCCGTCGGCCGCCACGACCAGGGGGAGGGAGGACGCGCCGGGCACGCGCACCGGCTTCCAGGCCGAGCCGTCGTGGCGCAGCAGGCCGATCCGGTTGGCGGGCACGAGCAGGGCCTTCTCGGTGGCGACCATCGGGCCGAAGTTGAACTCGTCCTTGGCCAGCTCTCCCAGCGGCAGCTCCGACCAGGTGTCGCCCTGGTCCGTGCTGCGGAAGATGTGCTGGCGGGTCGCCACGAAGAGCGTGGTGCGATTGGCCGCCAGGCTCCAGGGCTCGGCGATCCCCGGGCTCTCCACCCAGGACGCGCCGCCGTCGGTGGACCGCATCAGCCGCTGTTCGGTGGCCGCGAAGAGCGCCTTGCCATGGATGATCAGCCCCCGGACCGCGGCGCCCTCCGGGCTGGGCAGCGGCGCCCAGGCCGCGCCTTCCACCGCCTCCACGAAGGTCGGGAACGCCGCCAGCGGCGGCTTGTTCGCGCCGTCGGCCGGTCGGGGCTCGGCCGTGGCCGTGGCCGTGGCCGTGGCCGGGGGCGGCGCACCGGCGTCTCCTGGGAGTGCGGGCGCCGCCGGCTGACCCGCGTCCACCGCGGCCACCGGGGCCACCGTCCCGCTGGCGGTCACCGCCTTGCCCGTAGCGGCCCCCCCCGCCCCATCGCCGAGCTGCCCGGTCTGGTCCGAGCCCCAGCAGAAGAGGTTCTGGTCCGCGGCCCTGATGGCGCAGGCGTGGGCGCTTCCGGCGGACAGCGCGGACCACGAATCGTCGCCCGCCCTGGTCGGGACCTGCCGGTCGTGGTTCGCCAGGAGGTGATAGGAGTTGTCGTAGAGAGTCCGCGACCCGTTGCCCAGCCTTCCCGAGACATTGCTCCCCCAGCAATAGAGCTTGCTGTCGGCGCTGAGGCCGCAGGCGAAGTCCTTTCCGGCCGCGACCTGGGACCACTGCTCCTCGCCGCGATTGGCCGGGACCTTTTCGCCGGTGGTCGTTCCCAGGCCCAGCTGGCCCTTGGAGTTGTTGCCCCAGCAGTAGAGCCGGCGATCTGCCGTCTTGACGCCGCAGGCATATGCGCCGGCATATTCGCCCCCCAGCGAAACGCTGAGCCATTGGTCGTCGCCGATGGCCGTGGGCTCCAGCTTGCGTTCGACCGTTCCCGTGCCGAGCTGGCCAGAATCATTATTGCCCCAGCAATACAGCTTGCGGTCGGCCATCTTGATGCCGCAGGTATGTTCCGACCCGGCCGACACCGTAATCCACGATTCGTTTCCGATCTGCCGGGGGACCGACCGGTCATTGATCGTTCCGTCGCCGAGCTGGCCGGAATTGGCCCCCCAGCAGTAGAGCTTGTGGTCGGCCTTGATTCCGCACGTGTAGTAGCGCCCCGCCGCCACCTGCAGCCACCCCTCCCCCTCGATGCGGGTGGGCTTGGTGGCTCCCGCCGAGGAGTTGTCGCCGAGCTGTCCGGACTTGCCGTACCCCCAGCAATGAAGCTGCTTCTGCGTGTTGATGCCGCAGGAGTGCCCGCCGCCGGCCGACACCGCGATCCAGGTATCGTCCCCGATCTTGGTCGGGGCGTTCTTGTCGGCGCAGGTGAAGGGGGAGCCCGGGCAGCGGTTTCCGTCGCCGAGCTGACCCTCGTTGTTCTGCCCCCAGCAGTAGAGCCCGTGGTCCGCTTTGATGCCGCAGGTGTGTCCGCCTCCGGCCGCTACCTGGAGCCAGAGGCCGGGCACCGCCTTGAGCACCGCCGCGGGCAGCTCCGGCGGTACGGGGGGGCCGGACCGCAGGCAGCGAACCAGGAGCTTCGTCCATCGCTGCGCCGCGAGCCGTCCGGTCCTGAAATCGGCGCTCACCTGGGGTTCGCGGCTCTGCGGCGGCTGAGACCAGAAGGTGCGGTCCTCGGAGCCGAACAGGCTCGCGCAGGCGGGGGTGGCCTCGCAGCTCAGAGCGGGTCGGGCCTGTTCGGCGACGCCGGCGTCGCCCTCCGCCGCCTGGACGGGCGACTCGGTCTTCGGAGAGGCACCCAGCAGCGCCTCGAACTCCTCGGGCTCCGGTAGCCGGTACCCGGCCGGACAGGCGTTGGCGGCTTCACCCGAAGTCAGCGCCTGAGCGAAGCCGGTGCAGGAGGTGCCGTCCCAGGTCTGACCGACCGCGCACCGCCGCCAGTGCAGGTTCGAGCCGGGGGTTCCGACCTCGTCCTGGGGCTGGGCCAGGGTTCCGGGCATCAGAGCGGCCAGCTCGCGCATCTCCTCGACGGAGATGCCCTGCAGGACGCGGCGGTGGATGAACCGGACCACGAGCGAGGAATCCTCGGGCTCGGCATTGCAGCCCGCGAAGCAGCGCCCGGTCGATGGGTACTGGGGCTGCCCATTCCGGAAGGTGATGGTCGTGCCCCAATCCGGCTTGCTGCGCGGGTCGCAGCCCGCGGGGCAGGCCTTCCCCGCACCCGCCTTCATCGCCCTCTCGTAGTCGTCCAGCCCCTGGTACATCAGCGCCGCCAGGTTGCTGAGCTCGTCCTGGCGCCCGCACTTCTCGAATTGGGCTATCACCGACTGCACCAGCTCCCGGCGCTCGGCGCGTGAGGCCGCGCCGAACCGCTTGACGAAGTCGCGGGTCGTGATTCGCTCCTTCTGGATTGCCGCTCGAGTCTCCTTGGATTGGGCTTTGGGGTCGCTCCCGAACAGGTAGGGCAGCGCGCCGCAATAGAAGCGGGAGTACGAGTCACTGGTGAGGCACGACATCCGGACGATCTGCGCGGCCAACCCCAGCGTCGACATCAGCGTGCCTTTGCGCGCCACGCCCACGTACTCGAAGGAGCGGCCGAACCCGGCGATGCCACTGCCCGCGTTCTTGTCCTGACAGGCGGCGATCCCCGAGAAGTCGAGCCCCCAGCGCTGCGCCAGGTCCGAGGCATCCGCGACGGCGGGTACGGCAGCCTGGCGGGCGGCGGCTGGCGTTGGCGCCCGAGGAGTCTGCGCGAGAGCGGGCGAGGCGGCGAGCGCCAGGAGTAGACCGGCTGTCATTCGAAAGGACATGTGGATTCCCTGGTCAGCGGCCGGCACCGAGCCGCCGAGGCCCATGAAGCGATTTCCCGGAACGTCCGAGGGACGGGTTTCTCGAGCCCCGCTGAGGTTTCGCCGCAGAGAGGCGACCCTCAGGGCGGCGGCAGAGTCTCGTCGGCCATAGTCGCTTGTCGGCTAGGTCTTTGCCAGGTTGAAGGAGGTTCGAGGGGCGCCTGGGTCCGCCGTGGGAGCGCTTCACGATGCGCTCAAGGTCCTCCACACTACCTCGCTCCACCGAGTCCACTGCGGAGTCGGAGCAACGAGTGAACACGCCATCGGGGACGATGACGTGGAGATGAGGATTGAGGTTCAACGAGTCGCCGGCTCTCTGCCGGAAGGAGACCGCCCCGCAGCCGACCGCGCGTAGGCCGAGGCTGCCCGCCTGAGCGCGCTGGAAGCGGAAGATGGCGGCGAGGAGGACCTTGTGCGCGGCCTGAGTCCCCCGCGTCAGAGCCGGGTGAGCCGATGTCCGCACCTGCGCCCGCATCGGGCGAGCCGGCGCCCGAGTCGGCTGCCAGCTGCGCTGCGTCGGGGAGCGGCCCGATCAGGGCGTCCGCGCCTGCGAGACCAGCATCCTGGGTGACGGACGCGTCGCTTGCCGGTGGAGATATTGCCGGAATCAGAGCCTGCCGCCGGTTCTCCGCAGCCCGTCCCCCAAGATCGACGCGGACGCGAGGAGGACGGCCGCGAGCGTGGTGTGGCGGCTGCGAGGGAAGGTTATGGCGCAACCCCGGGCACGAGATGAGGCTGTGCAGCACGGGCGCGCGCTCGAAAGAAGGCCGGGCCTGGGCTACTTCAGAGGAGCCAGCCCGCGCCGACCGCGACCAGCACCGCGTCAGGCTTGTAGCTCTTCGCCCCCACCACCGGGTTGAGGAGAAAGCGCTCATACCCGGCGTCGGCGAAGATCTGGAAGTGGCCGAGGCCGAGCTGCGCGCCGACGGCTCCGCGCACCGCCAGAGCAGGGTAGATGAGCGTGGCGCCGGGCGACACGTAGAGGCGCACGCGGCTGAACACCAACGGGTAGAGCCTCAGCTCCAGCCTTGCCGCCGGAGCGGGGTGGGCCCAAAGCACCGACGCCGCTCCCCCCAGCCGCGCCGCGGAGTACTCGAGCACCAGGCCACCGGTCACCCCACCGAGCACGTCGGCTTCACCCCTCAACCCGAAGCAGAAGCCGCCGAACCCGCGCGCTTCGATCGAGCCCTTCCTCGAGATCGCGCCGTGCTTGGGGTCGGCCTCCACCAGCTCCACCAACGCCGGACGCACCAGGTCGAGGAGCGGGTCGAGAGAGCCGGTCCCCACCACCCGGCGCCCGACGCGCGAGATGAGGCGGGCCCTCTTGGAGTCGATCAGCGACAGGTTGAGCAGATAGGAGTCCCCCACCTGCGCCAGGGTGCCCGAGATGACGCGCTCGGCGGCCATCGCTCCGCCGACCTCGGCCAGGCAGGACTCCTCGGCGCAGCCGAGCAGCTGCTTCTCCTTCTCGAACCCCAGAAGGGCCCGGATCTCCGCCTTCCCGATGACCTCATAGGCGCCCAGGCTGTGAAGCTGCGACTGGACGTATTCCGAGACGCTGTCCCCGATGCCCTTGGCGTTGGCGTCCGCGGCCACCCCCAGGAAGGCCAGCCTGAGCCTCTTGGCAGACGGGCTCGAAGGGACGGCCTCGACCACGGCGGACGAGGAGATGGCTGGCACCGGCTCCGGGAGTGGGGCTGGCGGGACCGAGGAAGGCCCAGGATCGGCCGGCGCGGCAGTCGCACCGGTCGGCGCCGCACCCCTTCCAGCCTTTCCGGCTGCCCCCTTCTTCGCCGCAGCGTCGGGATTCGAGGTCGCTGCCTTCTTCCCACCCGGCTTGCGCTTGGTGGCCGCTTTCTTGGAGTCCGCCGCAGGAGGAGCGCCCGCTGCGACAGGTTCGGCCTGCTGGGCAGATGAGACACTCGGGCTTAGCAGCCACAGCGCCACGAACAGGATCGCGGCCCCGTTCCGCCGCCGTCGCCTCAGCCCCAGAGCAGCCATGGCGGCTACCAGGGCGAGCGCCGCCGGCCATCCACCTCCAGAGGCCGCGCAGCCGCATCCATAGTGGCTGACCGGCAAGTCCGGCGTGCCGCTCGCCGACTGGCTGGTGCAAACGCCCCCCTGGCACATGCCATGGGCGCAGGCCGTGCCGTCGGCCGCCGCTGTGCCAGTGCAGACGCCGGAGCCGCACCGCTCGTCTTGGGTGCAGTCGTTCCCGTCGTCGCACACGGTGCCGTCGGCGCTCGCCGGCGGGTCGGGGCACAGCCCCGTCCTCGGATCGCAGGCCACCGTGTCGTGGCAGAGACCAGGCGCGCCGCAGGTGACGCTCGTCCCGAAGGAGCAGGTGCCGTTGAGACAGTGGTCGCCGCTGGTGCAGAGGTTGTGGTCGTCACAGGGGATGCCGTTCTCCTTGGGTTGATAGCTGCAGCTACCGGTCACCACGTCGCAAGCGACGCTCGCCTGGCAGCTATTGGCCACCGAGCAGTCGAGCGCCGAGCGGCAGGCGCAGGCGTCGCTGGCAGGCAGGCACGCGCCCTCCTGGCAGGAGTCTCCCGTCGTGCACGCCTTGTGATCATCGCAGGGGGTTCCGTCCGGCTTGGCCGGGTTGGGGCATCTGCCGGTGCCGGGGTCGCAGCTGGCTGCGTCGTGGCACTGATCGAGCGCGGTGCAGCTGACGGTCGTCTCCGCGATGCAGGCGCCGGCCTGGCAGGTCTCTCCAGAGGTGCATTTCGACCCGTCGTCGCACGGGGTGCCGTTGGCCTTGCTGGTGTGGTTGCAGGTCCCGGTCACGGCATCGCAGGTGGGTGCGTTCTGGCAAAGGCCGGCCGGCAGGCAGTCGGCGCTGGTGCGACAGCCGCACTCGTTGACGCTCGGGGTGCAGAGCCCCGCCTGGCAGACGTCGCCAAAGGTGCAGGCCTTGAAGTCGTCGCACGGAGTGCCGTCGGTCTTGAGCGGTTGGGAGCAGACTCCCGAGGAGTCATCGCAGGTGCCGACGTCATGGCACGAGTCGAGCGCGGCGCAGGTGACAGTGGCCGCCGGAGTGCAGATGCCGCTTTGGCACGTCTCATCCGAGGTACACCTGGAGCCGTCGTCGCAGGGGGTGTCGTCGGGCTTGTTCGGGTAGTTGCAGGTGCCGGTCACCAGGTCACAGGTGGGGGCGAGGTGGCAGAGGTCCGCGGCCGGGCAGTCCGCGCTGGTCACGCAGCCGCAGCTGTCGATGCTGGGGGTGCAGATCCCGCCCTGGCAGGCATCGCCGGAGGTGCACGCCTTGTGGTCATCGCAGGCCGTGCCGTCGTCCTTCGGAGGGTCCGAGCACACGCCGGTCAAGGCGCTGCACCTGCCGGCGTTGTGGCACTGGTCGAGCGCGGAGCAGCTCACGGTGGTGGCAGCGGTGCACATTCCGCTATGGCATCGCTCTCCCAAGGTGCAGAGGTCGTCATCGTTGCAGACCGTGTCGTCGGCGAGCCTGGTGTAGCTGCAGCTTCCGGCGGAGCAGGTCCCCGTCGCCCGGTAGCACAGCGAGTTTGGAGGCGTGTTGCAGACCTTGGCGTCGCCGACACAGGCGCCCCCCGAGCAGCGGTCGTTGGAGGTGCAGGCGTTGTTGTCGTTGCAGCTTCCGGAAACCGAGGAGCCGCCGGTGCAGGCGCCGCTCGTGTTGCAGGACTCGTTGCTCGTGCAGACGTTGCCGTCGTCGCAGGCCTTGCCAGGGGCGATCGGGTAGCTGCACAGGCCGGTCGCCGCGACGCAGCTCGCCCCCGTCGCGGTGCGGCACTGATCAGGCACCGGCCCAAGGCACTGCACGAACGTGGTCCAGCTGCTGCGGCTGAGAGTCGGCTCGCAGCGCTGGCACTTGTTCGTGGGATCGATGGTCTGCGGGGCCACGAAGGTGCCCCCGATGAAGCAGCCGTCCGTGCAGCTGCCGTTGCGGCAGACCTTGCCGCTCGCACAGCTGCCCAGCCCGTCCTGATTGCTGTAGGCGCTGGTGCTGATGCTCGGGACGCAGGCCCGGCAGGAGTTGGCGGGGTCGAGCTGGCCGGGGGTCCGCAGGGAGCCGCTGATCAAGCATCCGGCATAGCAGGAGGCGCTGGTGCCATTGGAGCTGCTGCTCGTGATGCAGATGCCCCCCGAGCAAGGAGTTCCATCGGGGAGCAGGGAGACGTTCATCGCGCGCGTTTGCGAATCGCACGTCTCGGTGGTGCAGGCGTTGGCGTCGTTGCAGGTCGGGTAGCAGGTCGGGAAGTTGCAGTCGCCGCTGTTGTCCACGTGGGTGTAGCCAGTGCAGCAGGTCCCATCCCACTGGCAGAAGCCACACACCCCTCCCCCGCCGGTGCAGGGCTGGCCCGCGGTGAGGACGCAGCCCCAGCTGTCCTGGGCGGCACTGCAGAGGGCGGTCCCACAGGCGGCGTGGGCGAGGCCTTCGGTCGCGCCCAGGCAGAGCGGCAGCAAAGCGAGAAAGGCGGAAGCCAAGCTCGAGGAGGGACACAAGTGTCGTGGCATAGATGGGCTGCTTCAAGAGGAGCGTGGAGCAAGAAGCCTACTATTAACGACCCGCCAGGGTGAGCGCTCGAGCCTGCCTGCCTGCTCGCTGATCGACTTGGCAGACAAGCGGTCGGCCAGGGTCGTGCCCGCCAGATGACGCTGACGTCGGTCGCGGGTGCGCACCCGGCCTCCATCGCCGCGGCGGGGACGCACTCGCTCGCGGTCGAGTCCGACAGCGCCGGGGATCTGCAGAGCCTCATTCGAGGGCGAAGTCTCGTCAGTCCATGACGCGCCCCGAAGTCTCGAGCCGCCTCGCACCTGCGGCTGGGCGTCGTGGCGGACTCACAGCTTGAATGGCCTGAAGGCCTGCAACGCCAGCAGAATCGCCTCGTCTCCTGATCGCGTTCGACGCCGACCCCGATTCGAGGAGAATGCGCGGACGCAGACCTTCGGCGTCTCGAGAGGACCCCGGCATGACACATCCGCTCATCACCCGCGTGCTGATGGCCTCGCTCGCCCTCGTCGCCGCCGCGGTCGCCTGCAACGACGGCCTGCCCGAGGTCCTGTCGCTGGGTTCGCTGGCCCAGCCCCTGGAGACCCCCTACAAGGTCAAGACGCTTCGTCCCCAGGCGCCGGCCACCAACCCCAGCGCGCTCGCCGATGGCACGCACTTCGTCACCCTCGGCGAGATCTCGTACTTCGCTGCCGACAACGGCATCGACGGACGCGAGCTGTGGCGCACCGACGGGACCGCGGCCGGGACCTGGTTCGTCAAGGACGTGCTCCCCGGCGCCGGCAGCTCCTCTCCGCGCGGGCTGTGCGCGCTGGGATCAACCCTGTTCTTCAACGCCGACGACGGAGTCCACGGCCCCGAGCTCTGGAAGAGCGACGGGACCGCGACGGGCACCGAGCTGGTCAAGGACGGATGCCCGGGCAAGAGCGGCAGGTGCCAGCTCGCGAGCGGCTACGGCCGCGGGCCTGAGCTCCTCACTGCGGCGGGGAGCCTGGTCTACTACTCCAGCGACGACGGCAACTACCGGCGCACCCTGTGGCGCAGCGATGGGACCGAGAACGGGACCTTACAGCTCGACGCCGCCGGCCAGCCCATCTACGACATCGTGAAGATCGTGGCCGTGGGCTCGCAGGTCTTCGTCTCGACCGCCTCCAGCTACTCCACCGGAGCGCTCTACGTCAGCGACGGAACGGCGGCGGGCACGCGCCTCCTCACCGGCACCGGGTGGGACGGCGCGGGCGGAATGATCGCGTACCAGGGCAAGCTCTACTTCGGCCTCGCCGGCGCGCTCTGGAAGAGCGACGGCACGGTCGCAGGCACCGTCGCGGTCGCGACCCTCGGGGGCTCCTCGTCCGCTCCGAAGGAGCTCGCAGTCGTCGGCAGCACGCTCTACTTCTCCTTCGTCGATACCACGGGCGATCTCTGGAAGAGCGACGGCACGGAGGGCGGAACGGTGCTGGTCAAGGCCGACGTCGGATCATTCCGCGGGCCGCAGAACCTGATCGGGGTGAACGGGCTCCTGGTCTTCGCCGGCTACGACCTCGCCCAAGGCTGGACGCCCTGGGTCAGCGACGGCACCTCGGCGAACACCGCGATGCTCAAGAACGTCTCCCTCTATGACCAGGCGGCCTTCAACTCCTTCGTGGTGCAGCCGGGCCCGAGCGAGACCCTCTTCTTCCGCGCCTCCACCTCGACCGCGGGCCAGGAGCTGTGGCGGACCGACGGAACTGCCCTGAACACCGTGCAGGTCAAGGACCTCGCCCCCGGCAGCGCGAGCTCGGTCACTGGCTACACACGCCTGGCGATGGGCAACGGCTTCCTCCTCATGGCGGCGACCGACGGCGTGCGCGGCATCGAGCCTTACCGGAGCAACGGCACCGACTCCTCCACGTTCCTGATCAAGGACCTCTCCACCGGCTTCTCGAGCTCCCACCCCCACCTGATGACCGGCTACGGCCCCTGGACCTACTTCGCCGCCGACGACGGAGTCTGGGGCATGGAGCTGTGGCGCACCGACGGCCGCGAGGTCTGCACCCAGCGCGTCACCGACCTGGTGAGCGGAGCGAGCGGCTCGAACCCGGCCGACCTCTTCACCAGCACGGTGACCGGGAGCGAACGGCTCTACTTCACGGCGCTGGGGCAGCCCGGGCACGAGCTGTGGCGAAGCGACGGCACCGACGCAGGGCTGGCCGTGATCGACGTCTACCCGGGCACGAGCTACGGCTCCTCCAAGTCGAGCTATCCCCGCGAGCCGGTGGTCCTGGGCGGCAGGATCTTCTTCTTCACCGAGAACAACGCGCAGGGCACCCCGGGCCTGTGGTCGAGCGACGGCGCCACCGCGACGCTGGTCAAGGCGCTCTATCCCTGGGACGACTCCTACCTCTCCGAGCTCACGGTCGTCGGCGACAGGCTCTTCTTCCGGGGCGTCACCAACAGCGACGACCTGGAGCTGTGGACGAGCGACGGGACGCCCGCGGGGACGGTGCGCGTCAAGGACATCTGGCCCGGTGCCTCCGCCAGCACGCCCAAGGAGCTGACGGCCTTCGGCGACAAGCTGGTCTTCGTCGCCTCGGACGGCGTGAGCGGCTTCGAGCTGTGGACGAGCGACGGCACCGAGGCCGGCACCACGTTGCTCAAGGACATCCGGCCCGGCTCCGCGCCCGATGAGTACCAGCAGGCGCCGGTGGGCTTGACCGAAGTGGCCGGCACCCTGTTCTTCGCGGCCGATGACGGCACGCACGGGCTCGAGCTGTGGAAGAGCGATGGCACCACTGCGGGCACGGTCCTGGTGGCGGATCTCGCGGTGGGCGCGGCGGGCTCGTCCCCTCACAGCGGCGTCTCGGCCATGGGGAGGTTCTTCTTCGTGGCCAACGCCGGAGAGGGTGATCGGCTCTGGGTGAGCGACGGCACGGCGCAGGGCACGGTGCGCGTGGCGGATCTCTCGGCGGAGGTGCCGGACGGCGGGACCCTGTTCGCGGTGACACCCGATGGCGGGCCGGTGCTCTTCTCCGCCTCCAATGGGATCACGGGCTTCGAACCGTGGATCACCAGCGGCGCCTCGGCACAGCCCGTCGGCGATATCAACCCCGGGACGGCGTCTTCGCACCCGCGCGACTTCGCGGTCGCCAACGGGCACATCTACTTCGTGGCCAACGACGGCCGCGGCGAAGAGCTCTGGGCGGTGACCTTCGGGCCGACGGACGCGGGGCCGTGTCCAGGCGTGCCAGGACCGGATGCAGGCCGAGACGCGGCGGCGCCCGGACCGGATGCGGCAGCGCCTGGGCCCGATGCGGCGACACCCGGACCGGATGCGGCAGCACCCGGACCGGATGCGGCAGCACCCGGACCCGATGCGGCGGCAGCTGGACCCGATGCGGCGGCAGCTGGACCGGATGCGGCGGCAGCTGGACCGGATGCGGCGGCGGCTGGACCGGATGCGGCGGCAGCTGGACCGGATGCGGCGGCAGCTGGACCGGATGCTGCGGCAGCTGGACCGGATGCGGCGGCAGCTGGACCGGATGCGGCGGCAGCTGGACCGGATGCGGCGACAGCTGGACCGGATGCTTGGCGCGATGCCGGGTCGGGGCACGACGCAGGGAGTGCCGATTCGGCAAGACCGCCAGATCCTGACGCCGGCGTCCCTCCCGGAATCGATGCAACGGTGGTCGTCGGAATCGACGCAGCGGCACAGCCCGGCCTCGACGCCTCGAGCGGGCAAGACGCGCGAGAAGGGCTCAAGGACGCGGCGGACGAGATGAATACCGACGCGGGCCCCGAGATGGTCGCGGAGACGGGGTGCGGCTGCGGATCGACAGGCAGCCCCGCTTCGATGGCCGCGTTCCTCCTGCTCTTCGGGCTCAGGCCCCTCTTCGTGCGGCGGATGCGCTAGACCAGCGAGTGCGAGAAGGCAATTCGAACTGCGAGTGGCTACGCCGTGGACCTGCCTGCCCGGACGACCGATCCTCTTCCTTTCCGGAACAAGCGGCCTCGGTGAGCTAGGAGCACAAGCAGCAGTGATAGAGGGGGAACCATGGCTGTCCGGATCTCGCTCAGGGAGATGCTTGCGACGGGCCGATTTGGTCCAGTCACGCTCGGCATGCATCGGGACGAGGTCGAACACGTGCTTGGACGACCAGACACGGTTGGTGGAACCTCGCGGAAGCACCGTGAACCATTGATATGGAAGTACGGCACCTTCGAGATTCACTTCGATCTCGGGCGCCACGAAGTCTCGCTGGTGTATGCGGATAACTTTCGCGTTCTGGAGGGCGGCACCCAGCTCGAGATTGATTCCTGGGCTTTGTCCGGAGAGTCCACTCGTGAGGCGGTCGAGGACGCGCTTCAGCGGGAATCAATCGTCTTCGCACCTACGCTCTATCCTTGGACTGACAGGGCTGGCGAGCTGGTCACCGACGGATTGGTGACCCTTCTCTTTCAAGCACCGGAAGGAACGGCAAGCACAGGACCTTCGACCGAAAAGCTTTGGGCCATCTCGCTGTCGTCGTCCTGCCGGGTGGTCGTGGCCGAGTCCATCGACCGTCATAAGGCCAGGCGCCAGAGCGATGCTTGGATTGCGACCCACCCTGAGCTGGCTCGGCATGTCTCGCAGTCAAGCATCGAGGTCGAGCGAATCGAGGATGGCAACAACCTGTTTCGCATTCTGCTTCACCTCAGAGCGGCGGAAGGGTCGAACCATCATCCGTGAGGAGACAGGCGCGCTGTTGGCCCCGGTTTTTCGCCGAGCGCGCTGAGCACAGCGGGCGAAGCTGCGAGCCGTTTCCTGGACAGCGCGATTCCGGCCTTCGCGAGAACTCCGCGCACGTGCCGACTTCGCCACCTCGCCTTCATCTCCATCCCGGGTTCGAACCCGGTCGCAACTACTCGGTCGTCAGCTCTGAAGGCGAGTGAGAATGGCGAGCGGCCGGACCTACTCGCGCACCAGGTCTTCCTCACCTTCTCGAAGCGCTCGCCCGAACGCCTCGCCACCGCTACGGGGACGCCCCTCCGCCGCGCCGGCCGCCGCCGTGCCCGCCACCACGCTGCTCGCCTCGATCCTCGGAGCGCATGGTCTTGTACTGGGTGAACTGATCGGCGCTCAGCAGGTTCTTCGCGCTCTCGTCCGTCTTCTCGCGCAACGCCCGCAGCTGCTCGCGGACTCGCGGCTGGCCTCCGGGGACATCAGACTGCCCCGCGCTCCTGCGCTCTTCCCAGAGCGCCTGGCGCTGCTTGGTCTCCTCGTCGAGCAGGCGGGTCAGGTCCTGGCCTTGGGTCGACGAGAGCCGCGCCTCTTCGACGAACCGCTTGATCCGCTCCACCCGCGCCTGGTCCCGCTGCGCCACGCGGTCCTGGAACGCCTCTTCCTGGATCGACCGCACGACCTCCTTCAGCCGCTTGCGGCCCTCTTCGGTCCCCAGCGGCTCACCGGTCAGGAGCGCGTCGACGTCGGAGCGCAGGGCCTTGAGCTGCTTGACCTCCTCTTCGCTGGTCATCGCCGCCGCTGCCGTCGGCGCCCCTCCCGCCGGGGCGGCGGGCGCACGCTCGAGCAACTCGACCCGGCGCGCGAGCCGCGACAGCTCCATCTCCACGGACAACAGACGCGCGTCGTCGACGCCGGAGCCCTCGTTCTGGTCCGCGATCTGCTCCCTGGCCTGGCCATTGGCCATTGCCTCAGGCGCCCCGCCAGCGCTGCGGCTCAGCGCCACCACCAACGCCGCCGCCGAGAGAACGACTGCCGCGATCCCCAATGCCTTTGCCATGTCAGCCTCCAGTCCGCGGGCATTCTAGGGGCCAAAGCAGCCTCGTTGCGTGGACGAGAGTGCCTGGCGAGCAGGCAAGCACGTCGCGACCTCGTCGGAAGTTGCACGACGCCGTGCAGCTTCGCCAGGCCTGGCAGCGCTTCCGGGTCGGCAAGCAACCTCGCCAGCCCCCGGGGGCACGGTCTTCTTGCGCCAGGGCACCTACTCCGAGACCTTGGCCCCCAGAGCTCGGGGACCGAGGGGATGCCCATCACCTATCGCAACCAACCCGGCGAGGAGGCGATCCTCACTGGCGCGCTCTCCCCCGCGGTGGACCTCTCCGACCGCTCCTTCGTGGTGATCGAGGGCCTGATGGTCAGCGACGTGCCGCGCTCTCTCTACGCGCTGCGCACCCACGACGTCATCCCGCGCGGCAACACCTTCCGGCGGGCCAACGACAGCGGCGGGAGCGCCAAGACCGGGCTCTCATCGCGCCCACCGAAGAGACGAGGAGGCGCTCAACGAGGTCCAACGGCAGGCGAGGACGGCCTCGGGCTACCTGAGGTTGTAGTTGCCGATCGGGTCGCCGAAGTTGGTGCCCGGGCGGTTGTGGTAGTTGCCGATCGGGTCGCCGAAGCCAGCGCGGACGCCCGTCTGCACACCGAGGTTCCGAGGCTTCTCGCGGAGCTGGGTCTTCCTCTGCTTCTTCTCTTCCGGGGCCATTCGAACCCTCCCGTCGTCGGACTCGAGGCGCAAGACTATGCACTCCTGCAGACCGGGGGGCAAGCGACAGGCCTTGACCCTGCGCCCCTCAGCCGGCCGGAGGGAACGCGGCGCGAAGGATGGGCGCGTAGTCGTCGCCCCAGCGCACCTGGCGCGAGAGCCCCTGTGCGAGCTTGGCGTCCAGGGAGCAGTCGTTGATCCGGATTCCCAGTCCCTTCGCGTGGGCGTGCTCGAAGACGTCGCAGGTCACCTGCCGGCTATCGCCCAGGGTCCAGGCGGGCCCGTACTCCGGCGGTGCCTCGAAGAGGAGCGCCCCGTCTCCGACGTGGTTGCGGTAGGCGGGGCAGTCGGGCTTGTCGGCGGGGATGATCACCTCGCAGAGGTTGAGCTGCTTCACCCCGGCCGCGGACAACTCAGCCAGCCGGCCTCGGGTGACGAGGTGCTCGCGCGTCTCGGCCGTAGCAGGGACCTCCACCGTCACCCAGCGAAAGAGGCGCACCGCGTGCTCAGCCACCTTCTTCATCACCGCGGGCGCGAAGCCCGAGGCGGAGAGGTTGACGCGCAGCTCATCGACGCCCTCGCCCGCCCAGCGGGCCATCTCCTCCGGAGAGAGGGAGAGGCCGCTGGTGTAGGCCCAGAGGTGGACGCCCGGCAGATCGCGCCTGGCCGATGAGGCGAGGCGTCCGACCAGGTCCGGGTAGAGCGCCGGGTCGCCTCCGCTGATGGAGATCCCGGTGACGCGGTGGGCGCTCGCCTTCGCGGCGGCGAGCACCACGTCGACCCGCGACAGGCCTCCGTCGGGCTCCACCAGGGCCTTCTGCTCCGTCGACTGCGGGCAGACCGCGCCGGCCGCTGGGCAGGCGAACCCGGCGTAGAAGCAGATCCAGCCGCCCTCCTTGCAGCTGATGCAGCCCGGGCTCAGCTGCTGCTTGCCGCAGCTGCTGACCGTCATCCGCGCGTCGTCGAAGCGCAGGTAGGGCATGGCCTCCCATCGGCGGCGGGCGCGCTGGCGCAGCTGCTCGTAGTGGCCCGCTGGCGCCGGAAGTGGTGAGGGGGTGGCGACGCGCCCGGGCGGCACCAGGACGCCGGCCTGCCGCAGGTCGGAGACGATCTCCCGGGCCTCCTCGCCGTCGCGGTAGCCGGCACGCGCAACCGCCTCCTCGAACGTGGAGGGCTGAGCGAAGGCGTGCAGCAGCGCGAGGACCGCGGCGTCCTGCGCGGTGGCCTCCGGCCCCTCGGCGAATCCTGCCAGGACCAGCGTCTGGCCCTCCCAGCGCACGGTTGCCGCAGGGTTGATGACCAGCTTCGGCGACTCGTCATGAGCCGGGGACATCGAGCGGCCTCCCTTCCCGAGCGCGGGGCCCTGCTGGGCTTCGCGCGGTTCATCCTGCGTCCCCGCCACACGCGAGTCGAGGGCCCCTCGACCCCGGGGCTCGCACTCCTGAAGCCGAAGGGTCGCCCTGCGCTCGGGCAGACCGGAAATCATCGGCCCGTGCTCAGGATGGCATCCACTTGCGCCGAAGCTCGAAGCGACCGCATTCCTTGGCGCACCCGCGGGATCGCCAGCTGCCCAAAGCCCTGGGAGTCTCAAGACCTCCTCTATATGCTGATCCGCCTCCAAGGCGAGCCACAGAAAGGTGCTCAGTGACCCTGCAGCGACTGACTCCAGAAGCCCGGCGCCCCTCCACCAGCGACAAGAAGCTGATCCTCTATTTGGAGGACGACGACGCCAGTTGGGAGATCGCCGAGCTGGCCCTGAGAGATCGCTTCGAGCTGCGGCGAGCGAAGAATGCACGCCAAATCTTCGAGATGGTTGTTCGGGAGCGCTTCGCGGCGGTCTTGATGGACATCGAGCTTGCCGGCTCGGATCTCGACGGCATCACCATCACCCGCCAGCTCAAGGGGCTCATGGAGCTTTCCGAGCCCTCCTACGCCCGGAACGTGCACCAGCCTGACCTGCCCGTCATCTTCATCTCCGCCTATACCGCGCGCTACACGCCCAGCAGCCTGCTCGAGGCCGGCGGCGACGACGTCATCCCCAAGCCCGTGAACGTCAGGGCATTGACCGCGGCGCTCACGAAGCTGACTCTCAAGGCGGCGAGCTCGCTCCTGCAGGGTCGGCCATCCTCTGGAGATAAGCGGTAACAGGACGCCATGCTCAGGATGGCATCCACTTCCCTGGGGGCTTGAGGCGCGCAGCACCAGGGACTCGGGTAGGTCGTCGATGCACCGGCCCGACCGGCCGGGGAGGTCGTTTGTCTGTCCCTGCCGTTGGGCGATACTGGCATCGCGAGTGCGAATGGTTTCGGCTCCTCTACGCTCGCAGGGACTCGCCATGCGACCTGGTCTCGGCGCTGGGCTTGCCGTTGCCATGCTTCTGCTCTCAGCCTGCACCACCGGCATCCCCGGCCTGAGCTGCAGCGCCGAGACCGAGTGCCGCAGCAATGAGGGCTGCATCGAGGGAGTCTGCGTCGTCAAGATC
>JACRCT010000950.1 GCA_016218885.1 Deltaproteobacteria bacterium
GCGCGCAGCCAAACGGATCGGTCATTCGTCGCGCCTTCGATCAACTTACCGAGGCCGTGAATGCGTGGTGCGATGACGGAAAAATTGCGGCCTGAAGAACTTGACTCAACCGCGGCAAGTTTGAGAGGCCAAGGCCTCTAGTACCAGCCGCCCCAGGCCGCTGGCCAGAACAGCACCTACCAGGGCATCGGCTCTCGTTCTGCCGCACGGCGAGGACGTTCTCGCGGTTGCGACCATGCACGTCGAGCCGCTGCTCGTCGCTCGCCAACCCCTTGAAGAGGTGCGGCATGAACTGGCTGGCGGCGAGGGGCGCAACGTTCTTCGAGCGGCGAAAGGGAACGGCGAGGACGCCGCTGGGCCCCGGGCTACTGCGCTCGAGTGACCGCGTGCCCGAGGGCGGCGAGGGTGAGGGCGGGGCGGACACGCACCGGGGACGAGCGGTCACGCGAGAGGGTTGCGCCAGCGCACTCCCCGGAACCGGGCGAAATCTCCATCGGTCGAGCAGAGCTCGAGGCCGTGCTCGATGGCGATCGCAGCGAGGTGCGCATCGGGCATGAGCGCGCCCGATGTCACTCCGGACTCACGCAAGAGCCTGCCCAGGATCGCCCTGTGATCGGGGCCGGGTTCGGGGATCCATATCGGCTCCCAGGCGAGCCATTCCTCAACTTGCCCCCACGCAGCTTCCAGACTCGCCGGCGCTGAGAAGATGCGCGGGTTCGTGACGAGACGCACAAACGCCAAGAGGCTCGGCCACGGAATTCCTATTCGTAGCTGTTCCCAGAGCTGGGCCTCGAGCCATCGCGGGCGCGATCCTGGCGCTCTCCAGGCGTCGTGGGTAGACCAGGATGTTCGCGTCGAGGAGGATCACTTGAATCTATCGTCCTCGGCGAGCGCGAGAGCCTCCGCCACGTTGTCAACAGGAACGAGCAGCGTGCCAGTGGATGTGAGGGGCTTGATTCGATACTGCTCTCGTTTCGCGGGCGAAACTTGCTGTACGAAGGCTCGCCGCAGGAGATCGTTCAGGACCTGCTTGAGCCCCAAGCGCCGCCGATCAACCTCTCTCTTGAGGAGAGCCGCCACGTCATCGTCGAAGGTCACCGTCGTCCGCATGATGCCCACCGTCATAATTCCGCTGATGCGCTGATGCAATCGGACGGGAGCACGAGGATCGACGAGGAGCACGGGCGCTTGGCCTCCAGCGCCAAAGGCCTCGAGGCGCTGAAGGCATCCGCTCGAGACCCTGCTCGCCGAGGCGCGTAGGAGATCCGGACGGCCCGGGCCTGCCGACCTGCATAGAGCAGAAGCTCCGGCGCTGGCAGAAGGTCGGTTGGCTGCGCGTGGAGGCCAACACCTCCTCGAGCGGAGGCCCTGTGTAGCGTTGCGCCAAGGAAGCCGGTGTCATCTCCCAGCCCGCGCCACCTCCCACGACGCTCCCCGTCCTCGCCCGATCAGCCGAACCTCCCCCGCGTCCTTCATCTGCTTGAGAACCTTCTTGACCAACTGGACGCTGGTGGCCGGAAACTGGGCCGCGATTTCTCCCAGGCTGAACGGCCCCACCTGCGCCAGGACGGCTGTGCGAATCAAACCGCTCTTCGCCGGCCGCGCCCGAGTCGACTCGACCCGCTCGCCGCTCCCTCCATGGTTCGAGTAGCCCAATAGTGGCCTATTCCATGCGGCGGTAGCCAAAGGACCACCGCCCCTCGGCGTATTGCTGAAGCGAGATCCGCCGCCCCGTCGCCCGGAAGGCGGTCTCGACGCCAAGGACGTGGACCCGAGCTGATGAGGAGGAGAACTTGGATCTCAACGCCTGCGGCATCCGGTTGCGCCTGTCGGTCGCGCGCAAGAAGGTCTCGACGCCCAAGAACAAGAAGGCTCGATTCCGCCCAGTGCCCGCCGCCCTCATGGAGGAGCTTCAACGCTGGATGCTCAAGACCGAGGGCCAAATGCTCTTCCCTGGTCCCGAAGGCGGGCGCCTCTCGAACAACCGCTGAACCGATGGTTCGCCGAGCTTTCCGCCGAAGCCTGCATCCACCGCATCTCCAGCCACGGCGCTCGGCATACGAGCGGATCGTCCTACGCCCTCGCGGGCGCATCGCAGAAGCTCATCGCGACGATGCTCGGCCACTCGGACACGGATGCGACCGCCCGGTACACGCACGTCCAGGTCGAGGCGACGGCTCCTGTCGTCGAGGCGAGGTGGGCGCGGCTGTGCGGTGGGAAGCCTTGAACGGTTGCCTTCTCTTGGCGAAGATGCGCTCAAATCCGTCGCTGAAGGAGGCGAATCCGTGCTCGGCGAACTGCACCCTCGGCTGAAGGACTTCGCGACCTATGTCTCCGAATGCGTGGCGTGCACTGCTCAGATCTTCTTGAGTGGAACCAGGCAGGCCGCGAGCGGAAGATGCAACAGATGCGGCCACCGTCAAGCAGTCGTGATTCATACGGACCCGCCCACGGCAGCAAAGCTCGATCAATACGTTGCAGTCTATGCTCGATGGGCAGCCGAACGTCCGACCGCGAAGGAGCTTTCTGCGGTGAGGAAGTTGGTTCCCTCCCTCGCCGAAGTGCCGATTTCGGAGTTGATGTCCAAGGTGGGGCACGGAAAGACTTTCACGATTGGAGAGTTCCCGAACTATCAAGTCGAGACTGAGCTGCGCAAGACGGCCGACCACCTGGGCATTCATATTGAGTTCGCACCGCTTCCGGTCCCATCGGGTCCTTCACGGAAGTGGTATGAGTTCTGGAAGGCAGAGCCACCGACAACGAAACCACTGCCTCCGGCCTGGACGGAAGTTGCGATCCAGGAAATTCAGCTCGTTCGTGCATCTGAATAGCACGGCATCGCACTCAGGTTTGAATCAGGGACCTGCAACCAGCCTGCCGAAAAGGGGCAGTCGGATCGTGTCGAAGGTCGGAAGCCGGCGCGCAAGGGAGGCGAAGTACCCTTTTCTTCACGGCTCTCGGAGCCTCGTCGGGATCTCGTCCCAGGGGCGCGGGCGCGAGGGATCTGAGAGCAGCACCCGCGCAAACGCCAGGCTGGAGCGCAGCACCGCCCTCACCAGGCGCATCGTGGTCACTGGCTTGGGCGGACCGAGCTTGCCCGCGAGGAGCTGCCTTCGGGCCTCCGCGCGCCGGAGCTTGCCGCTGGAGGTGCGGGGCAGAGTGCCGGGCTTCAACAGCTCGACGAGGTAGGGGCGGATGCCGGTGCGCGCCAGGACCTCCCCGCGAATGGCCTCCACGAGATCGCTCGTGGGCTCGGCTCCCGCGGCGCACTCGACCAGCAACGCCAGCTCCTCTCCGTCCTCGCCGGTGGGCTGGTATCCCAACGCCACCGCGCAGCCCTCGCGCAACCCGGCCAGCCCCGCTAGGCATTCCTCGAACTCCTGCGGCGAGTGGTTGGCTCCGCGCAGGATCACCACGTCCTTCTCGCGGCCGCACACATAGAGCTCTCCGCCGGCGTGGAAGCCCAGATCTCCGGTGTCCAGCCACCCTCCCTCGCGCAGCACCTGCCTCGTGGCCTGGGGGTCGTCGAAGTAGCCGGCCATCACCGATGGCCCCTTCACGAAGATCCGCCCGACCCGTCGCTCGGGAACCTCGCGTCCGTGGAGATCGCGCACCTCCACCTCGACGCCTGCGAGCGGCGAGCCCACCGACGGAATCTCCCGAGCGCCCTCGGCAACCTCCCCACTTCTGGCCAGCTCCACGGGATCCACGCTCATCGCGCTGGGAGAACGGCGCGGGCAGAAGGTCACCGCCAGGCTCGCCTCGGCCAGCCCATACACCGGTCTGAGCGCCTCGCGATTGAAACCCCAGCGCGCGAAGCGATCGGCGAAGCGACGCAGGACCTCGGGAGAGACCGGCTCGGCACCGGTGAGCGCGAGCTGCCAGCTGGAGAGGTCCACTCCCGTCAGCTCCTCGTCGCTGATGCGCTTGAGGCACAGCCCGAAGGCGAAGTTCGGCGCCGGAGAGACGGTCGCCCGCGCCCTGGATATCGCACGCAGCCACATCGCCGGTCGCGCCAGGAAGAGCTCCGGTGGAATCAGGGTCAGCGGACCGGGACGGTACGCCGCCTCCAGCAGACAGCCGATGAGCCCCATGTCGTGGTACAGCGGCAGCCACGAGACTCCGGACTGCGTCCGCCCGCCATCGTCCGCCGGGATGACGCGATCGATCGCCGCGAGGTTGGCCAGGATGTTGGCGTGCGTCAGGGCCACCGGCTTGGGCTCCACCGTCGAGCCCGAGGAGAACTGGATGATGGCGAGGTCGTCGGGACCGGCCCGGGAATCGACCCTTCCCGAGGCCGCACTGCTCGTACGCAGGTCCTCCACCAGCCGGCACCCCAGCTCGGGCCGGGCCAGGGCCATCGGCTCACCTAGCAGCCTGCGGATGCGCGCATCGGTGAGCACCAGCCGCGCGCCCACCCGGAGCAGCATGCGCGCCGTGCGCTGGTGGTACTCCTCGAGCCGCCCCAGCCGCAGCGGCGGATAGAGCGGGACGGCCACCGCGCCTGCGAGCAGCACTCCGAAGAGCGCTTCCACGAAGGACGGGGCCGTGGGCAACGCCAGCGCCACGCGATCCCCCGCAGCGATTCCGAGTTCACCCAGCGCCTGCGCCACGCGCGACGCCCGTTGGTGGATCTCCTGGAACGGCAGGACCGTCTCGCTCTCGCGGGCGTCGAGGAAGGTCAGACTCACCTGCGAGCCCGACGCCGCGGCGAGCGCGCTCACCAGGGTCGTGTACTTGGGGGGCGAGGGGGCGGGGCCCTTCACGGCAAGACCTCCTTGGGAACCGCTTCGTCCAGGCGACGCTCGATCAGCGAGACCAGATCCCCGACGGTCCGGAGGGTCTCGCCGTCCTCGTCGAGCCGCACCAGGAAGGTGTCCTCGATGCGGACCGCCAGGCTGAGCAGGCTCATCGAGTCGAGCTGGAGATCGCGCTGCAAGTCGGCGCCCAGAGCGACCTCACGCCGCGTACCCGTCTCGCGCGCCAGGAGGTCTCCGAGCGTCGCCAGAATCTCAGCTTCCCGGGGGCTCATCGCTCACCTCCGGGCACCAAGCGCGGGCGACCGGCGAACGCCCGCCGGTACTCGTCGCCCAGCGCGGCCTCCTCGGTGCTGATGCGTTGGCGCAGCAGCGCGGCGTTCAGCGCCGAGAAGGCGACGGCGGTCAGCCACGCACCGTGAACGAGCGGGACACAGGCCATCTCCACGATGACCGCGAGGTAGTTCGGGTGCCGCAGGAAGCGATAGGGGCCGCCCGTGATCGGTGGCTTTCCGGGGACCACGACGACCCGCACGTTCCAGCGCTCGCCCAGCGTGGCCACGCACCAGTAGCGCAGGACCTGCGCAGCCAGCACGCCGGCGAGGGCCGCGCCGCCGATCACCGGACCGGGCCAGGCTCGCTGCAGCAGGAGGACCTCGGCCGCACACGCCGGGAGGAAGAGGGCGTGGACCGCGGCCATGACCCTGAACTCGCCCCGACCGTACTCCCGCCCTCCCCGGGCCAGCGCGCGCCGGCGGTTGCGCGCGGACACGGCCAGCTCCACCCCGCGCTCCAGCGCGAGTGCCGCGAGCAGCACCCCGTAGGCCTGGACGGAGGCGGTCACCATTCGAGGAGCACCAGCTCCGAGCAGAAGCCCGGCCCCATGGACAGCAGCAGCCCGCGATCGCCCGGTCGGGCCTCTCCGGAGGCGAGCAGGTCCTGGAAGATGAAGAGCACCGATGCGGAGGAGAGGTTGCCCACCCGGCGCAGCGAGCTCCAGCTGCGCTCCGTGGCGCGACGCGGCAGCTCCAGGGCCTGCTCGACAGCCTCCAGCACCTTCGGCCCCCCGGGATGGCAGACCCAATGCGCGATGTCGCGGCGGGTCAGCCCCTGGGACTCGAGGAAGCCGTCGACGTCGCCTCGCAGGTGCTCGCGAGCGAGATCCGGCACCTTGGCGGAGAGCACCACCTTGAAGCCCGTGTCCACCACGTCCCAGCCCATGGCCCACTCGGTGTCGGGATAGAACACCGAACGGGTGGCGAGCACGCGCGGCCCCTGCGCCGAGCCGCCACTCTCACTTCCGAGCTCGGTGCCGCCGAGGACCACCGCCACCGCGCCATCCCCGAAGAGGCCGGAGGCGATGAGGTTTGCGACCGAGACGTCCTCGCGCTGGAGCGTGAGCGAGCACAGCTCGACCGAGAGCAGCACCGCGACCTCACCCGGGTAGGCACGCAGGTAATCAGCAGCGCGGGAGAGGGCGGCCGCGCCCGCGACGCATCCCAGACCGAAGAGCGGGGTGCGCTTGGTGTCGGCGCGCATCCCCAGGCGGTTGATGAGCCGCGCCTCGATGCTGGGGGTGGCGATGCCGGTGACGGTCACGAAGAAGAGATGGTCGACCCGTTTCGGGGAGAGCCCGGCACGATCGAGCGCCAGGCGTATCGCCTGCTCACCGAGCCTCGTGGCGTGCTCGATGAAGGCGTCATTGGCCTTGGCAAAGGAGTCGAGCTTGGGGTACTCGGCCAGCGGCAGGGCAAGGTGCCGAGCGCCCACCTGCACGGCTTGATGGAGCTGCTCTACGCGGTCGGCGTTGAAGTGCCGCGCCGCCCAGAGCTGGCGGAAGGCCGCGGTCAGCTCCTCCTGCTCCACGCGATTCGGAGGCTGCACGCACCCGAGAGTGAGCACCCGGGCGAGAGGCGGCGCGGCCAAGGGAACCTCCACCGCTGCCAAGCTAGGCACCAAGCCTCTCCTCAGGGAGGCCCTGGTTCCGCGGAGGTCCCTCCGGCCGATGAAGTGGTCGGTGGCGCGTACCCCGATCGTTGGTGGGTGGGCCTGCGTGCCCGCCTCTTCGCTCAGGTTGGGGGGTTGATCTGGGGAGTGTTCCACGAGGATCCGACTCCAGCGCGGTGCAGCTGGGCAGATTGATCCCCCGGACACGATGGCGCCGAGCGCGCCTACGGATCTGAAAGTGGAGTGAGCCCCAGCAGATGGGTGTCGCTGCCGTGGAAGGACGCGACGCCGTTGCAGAGCAGGGTCGTCGAGCATCCCAAGGCACCCTCTGGCCTTTTCCCTTGGCAGCATGTGGGAAGGGGCCGTAGCGTTCGTGGCCGTCGGTAACGCAATACTCACCACCCCGGGGGACCCAATGGCGCCGATCAACACCAATCCCGCTGCACCGCGTACAACCGTTGCCACTCCGAAGCCTGCCAAGGAGACGGCCAGCAACCAGGCTCGGACGGCTCCGCAGCCAGCGGCGCCGACACCGGCGTCCAATCCGGCTGCTTCCACGATCGAGAACGCGCCCCGCAAGCCCATGGTCGAGATCGACCCGGCGCGCCTGGAGCGCCCTGCTCTCGGAACCATGAGCCGTCTGGGCTTCGACGCCAGCCATCCTGAGGTTCAGGCGTTCGCGAAGAGCCACGGCATGGACGGCCCAGGCACCCGGCTCAGCGTGAGCTCTGAGCAGACCAAGATCGTCTACACGAGCGACAACTGGCAGACGAAGAACGAAGCGAAGCTGCAGTACTTCGAGAACGGCAAGCAGGGATTCTTGCTTCGCGACACGCCCCCTGGCTCCGACATCAAGTACGCCGTCGAGGTCTCCCTCTCGCAGACCCATGGCGACGGTCGATTCGTCGACAGGCGCGAAAGCTTCTGGCTCAACAACGGCGGCAAGGACTACGCCGGAGTGACTCAGGGCTCGCCCGACTGGAAGGCCGACTTCAACCCCTGGCGGTCCCAGGCCCAATCCGCGCTCGAGACCGAGCTCAAGAAGCACGTCCCAGGTGCCAAGGTCATGAACATCGGTGCCGCTCCCTCCGAGGCGGGGCCGATGGACACGACGGTGACTCTCCTCGGCGTCGACCCGAGCTCCCCGGCGGGCAAGGCGTTCCTGGCCGAGGCAGTTCGTCTGCCTGTCGTTGCCCAGTGGTTCAAGGCACACCCTTCCGATAGCCCATCCACCCAGCGGCTCAGCTTCGCGTTCGACCACGACAGCAGGAACAAGACCTCCTACGACTTCCGCGCCGGTGCGTGGGCTCCCTGAGCCTGGAGCTTCGCCTGCGCTGACGTAGCGGTCCTTTTTGCTGTGCTCCTCCTCGCGTCCGCCCGGGAAGATGTGCCGGGCGGAGGCGATGGGCGTTCCGCTCCTACGGCGTGAGCCTCACCGGGGGCACGAACATCCACGTCACCCCCCATGGCGACCTAGGCATGGGTGGCATCGCCAGCCGCGACTACAGCCCCGACCCGCTGCCGCTCGCCGGCTTCTGACCGGTGGTCGCGCTCACTCCCGAACGCTGACCGGTGACCCGGACGCCGCGACTCATAGGCCCGAGCGCCAACGGGCCGGCAGCGCGAATCCTCGGAGGGCATGGAGCCCGGCGGCGAGCGCCAGCGAGCAGGCTTCGGCCTCGTGCAAGGACGCGCGAGAAGCCCGACCCGTCGACATCCATAAGGAGCGAAGAGCGTGCAGTCGCGACCTTCGCTTCAGGGCTTTGCGGGCGGGGCGTCCACGCCCCCAGGGGAAAGGTGAAGCAGGAGGCGACCCAATGCTTCTGGCTCCTCCTGGACAGGCGCCATCGCCTGGCCCACGATCTCCCGTCACCCCTGCTCATGCATGAGCCCTCTGGAGCCGCCATGACCACGAAGAAGGCCACCCTCGACCGCCGCGCTCTCCTCAAGCTGGGCGCCGCGGGGCTCGCCGCGTCCACCTTCCCCGCCTGTGCGACGACCGCCGCCGAGAAGAAGGACGCCCTGCCGGTTGCCCAGGTTGCGGACAAGCCAGCCTCCCCCACCCCGCTCGCCGCCTCCTCGTTCCGCGTCCTCGGCCGCACCGGCCTGCAGGTCCCGATCGTGTCGATGGGGGTCATGAACGCCGACAACCCGAACCTGGTCCGCGCCGCGCTGGACGGCGGGATGCTCCTGCTCGACACCGCTCACGGCTACCAGAACGGTCGCAACGAGGAGATGTTGGGCACGGTCCTCAAGGACCGCCCCCGCGACTCGTTCCTGCTGTGCACCAAGGTCTTCCTCTCCACTCTCGACCGCAAGACCGGGCTCTTCTCGCCCGAGACCCGCGGCGAGGAGATCCTCGAGAAGCTGGAGATCAGCCTGAAGCGCCTCAACCTCGAGCACGTCGACGTGCTCTACCTTCACGCCCAGAGCCTGCGCGAGAGCACGCTGCTCGAGCCGGTCCTCAAGGGCCTGGAGAAGGCGAAGAAGGACGGCAAGGCCCGCTTCCTCGGCGTCTCGACGAACAAGAACTAGCCGCAGGTCATCCGCGCCGCGGTCGAGGGCAAGCTCTACGACGTGGTCCTGACCTCCTTCA
>JACRCT010000951.1 GCA_016218885.1 Deltaproteobacteria bacterium
ATGCGGTTGGTGAGCACGGTGTAGGTCAGCAGGATGAGGAAGATGATGGTCGCGTAGGCCGCCGCGTAGCCGTAGCGGTACTGCTCGAAGGCATAGCGGAAGGCCTGGGTCACCAGGATGTCGGTGGCCCCGTCGGGCGCGCCGCCGGAGACGAGGTAGATGACGTTGAAGGACAGGTTGAAGGTCCAGATCGCCCCGAGGATCACCGCTGGGATCATCGCCGGCTTGAGCAGCGGCAGGGTGACGCTGGTGAACTTCTTCCAGCGCCCTGCCCCGTCCACGTCGGCCGCCTCGTAGAGCTCACGGGGGATGGACTGCAGCGCCCCCAGGGCGGTGACCATCATGAACGGGAAGCCCAGCCAGACGTTGGTGACCAGGTTGGCGAAGAAGGCGCTCACCGGGTGGTCGAACCAGCTGAAGGTCCCCAGGTTGAAGACCTCGTTGATGAGCCCGTACTCGGCGTTGAACATCGCCTTCCAGATCAGCGCGGTGATGTAGTTGGGGATGGCCCAGGGGATGATCAGCGCCACCCGGTAGACGTTGCGGAAGCGCAGCTTGGTGTCCTGCAGCAGCAGCGCCAGCGCCAGGCCAATGGAGATGTGCAGGAACACGTTCACCACCGTCCACAGCACCGTCATCCCGAACGTGTAGTAGAAGCTGTGCGCGTCGCCCGCGCCCCGGGCGAGGATGATGTCCACGAAGTTGGTCATCCCCACGAACTTTTCGCGGGTGGGGGTCACGTCGTAGAAGGCGAGCGAGAGGCCGTAGCCGAAGGGCACGAAGACCAGCATCACCACGCCGCAGATGGCCGGGGCGACGTAGGCATAGGCCCCCAGATAGGGCCGGATGCGCTCGCGGTAGACCAGGGCCAGCCCGGTCAGGACCAGGCAGAAGAGCCCCAGCACGTACTGCCAGGTGCGGTTCTGCTGCACCGGCGCGCCGCCGCGCACGATCGCTACCCGGCCATCGGCGGTCTGGAGCGCCAGGGTCACCTCGGTCTTGGCCTTGTTCCAGGCGACGGCGGGCATCCCCGGCCGCGTCTCGGCGGCGTCGGCGAGATCGGCGATCTCCTTGGGGACCGGGCAGCCGGCCTGGTCGGCGAAGCCGCGGTGGCGCTCGGGGCACCACTTGCCCAGGAGCGGCCGCACGGTGGGCTCGAAGCGCAGGACCGCCGCCTCCCAGCGGCTGTCCTTGACCAGCTCGGCGGGATGCTCGGCCTGCCACTTGAGCTGCTCGAAGGCCTTCTCCGCGTCCTGGACGACGACCTCCAGCGTCTCGCCGCGGTCGGAGACGCCCAAGGCTTCCGAGACCCGCCGCTGCGCCTCGGCGAGGGCGGCCTCGGGCTCCATCCCCTGACCGATGATCTTCACCAGCGCGGCGTCGGTGGGGGTCCACACGTGGCGCATCGCCGGCGCGCTGGGCATGGGCAGGGCGATCTCGGCCTGCGCCTTGAAGCCCAGCAGCCGCTGGTCCTTGGCTCCGTCCCAGGCCGCGCGGTTGCACACCGGCGTCCCCGCCTTCGTGAGCCTCATCCGCGCCGCCTCGTCGGAGGTCAAGGCCAGCATCAGCGAGAGGGCCTCCTTCTTCTTGGGGCTCTTGGCGGAGAGGATGATCGCCTCCACCCCGAGATAGGGGCGCGCCGGTCCGGCCGGCCCGGAGGGAAGCGGAGCGACGCGCACGTCGATGCCGGGCTTGATGTCGCCCAGGAACCAGGGACCGGCCACGACCATCGCCGCCTTGCGCTCGTTGAAGAGCGAGTTGACCATCGCCCCGGTCACCTCCCGGGGCAGCAGGTTCTGGTCGCGCAAGCTCTTCACCCAGGTCAGGGCCTCGGCGTTGGCCGCCGTGGTGAGCGCCGGCTTGCCCTTCTCGTCGAGGACCTTGCCGCCGAAGGCATGGAGGAAGCCCGCCTCGGTGTAGGTGATGGCCCAATCCATCACGAAGCCGTACGTCCCGTCGCCGGGGGTGAGTCGCTTGGCCTCGGCGACGAGCTCGTCCAGGGTCCGCGGCGGCTGGGAGATCTTCGCGGCGTCATAGACGAGCGCCAAAGACTTCATGGCGATGGGCAGGCCGTACAGGTTGCGGCTTCCCTGGGGCACGGTGAGGGCGGTCAGCGCCGAGGGGGTGAAGCGACGCACCACCTCGCCGTCGACCGCATGCTGCAGCGGCTCGGCCAGGCCCTGCGCGGCCCAATCGCCGAGGCGATCGTGTCCCGGGAAGATGAAGACGTCCGGGCCCTTGCCCACGCCCATCGCCGCGGTGAGCTTGTCGGCGAAGGCGTCGTAGGGGATGGGCAGCGCGGTGACGCGCACCTCGGGGTGCGCGGCGTTGTAGCCCTTGAGGATCTCGTCGAAGGTGTCGCGCTCGGCGCCGGAGTAGCTGTGCCAGAGCACCAGCTCGACCGGCTGGGCCAGCGCGGGCGCGGACGAGAGCAGCAAGGCGAGGGCGGACCACGCGGCCGCCGCGCGATGGCGCGGCCTTCCTGAAGCCTGAAGTCCGGAGCCTGAAGCCTGCATGCGCGAGCCTGAAGCCTGCATACGGTCCTCCTCTACAGCGCCGCGCCGTTGTCGCCGGGCGCGAAGAGGTGGAGGTTCTTGGGGTCGAAGTGGAGCTGCAGCTTCTGATCGGCCTTGGCCGCCGAGTGCGAGCCCACCCGCGCCATGATCCGCGCGCCCCGGGCGTCTCCAGCCACGCCGGTCAGGTAGGTCTCCGAGCCCAGCGGCTCGACCAGCTCGATGGTGAGCGGCACGGCCACCTTGCCCTCGGCGGGAGTGTCGCTGAAGTGCTCGGGGCGGATGCCGGCCACGCACGAGCCCTTGAAGGTCGAAAGCCGCGGCGGCAGGGGGATGCGGGTCCCGAAGGCCTCCACCGAGCCTCCTTCGGCGGTGCCGTCGCAGAAGTTCATGGAGGGCGAGCCGATGAAGCCGGCGACGAAGCGGTTGGCCGGTCGCTCATAGAGCTCGAGCGGGGTCGCCAGCTGCTGCAGGTAGCCGGCGTGGAGCACCGCGATGCGGTCGGCGAGGGTCATCGCCTCGGTCTGGTCGTGGGTGACGTAGACGATGGTCGGCTTGAGCTTCTTGTGGATGCGGGCGATCTCCGCGCGCATCTGCACGCGCAGCTTGGCGTCGAGGTTGGAGAGCGGCTCGTCGAACAGGAACACCGGGGCGCGGCGCACGATGGCCCGGCCCATGGCCACGCGCTGCCGCTGGCCGCCGGAGAGCGCCTTGGGCTTGCGCTCCAGCAGGTGGGTGAGATCGAGCATCTTCGCCGCCTCGTCCACCCGGACGTCGATCTCGTGCTTGGGCATCCCGCGCATCTTGAGCCCGAAGGCCATGTTGTCGCGCACGCTCATGTGCGGGTAGAGCGCGTAGCTCTGGAAGACCATGGCGATGTCGCGGTCCTTGGGGTGGACCTCGTTCATCCGCTTCGGTCCGATGAGCAGCTCGCCCTCGGTGATCTCCTCCAGGCCGGCGATCATCCGCAGGGTGGTGGACTTGCCGCAGCCCGAGGGGCCGACCAGCACCAGGAACTCCCCGTCCTTGACGGTGAGGGAGACGCCCTTGACCGTCGGGGGGGCGTCCCCGTAGCGCTTGACCAGGTTCTTCAGGGTGACTTCGGCCATGGCTCTGAACTCTCCACCCTCTCTCCCGGTGGCATCGCGCCGGAGGAGAGGGTAAGGGGTGAGGCGCTCACTGCACGGTCAGCGTGCCGCTCTTGGCGGGGTCGAATCCGGCGAGACCATTCGACCCGTCGGTGTCGCAGTAGGTCCAGCCCTTCGCCAGCCGGAACCGGAAGACGTAGCGGTAGCCCCCTGCCACCGGCGGCGCGAAGAAGCTCGCGCGGTACTCGTCATTGGCGTGGTCGCCGGAAGAGAGGCCGTCGGCGTCGGAGCTCCACGTCGCGGGCACCCAGGTCCAGCCATCGGTGCGGGGGCTGCTGTTGCCCAGGCCGAATCCCAGCAGCGCGCCGATGCGCCCGTCGGAGCCGACGTGGTCGCTCACCCCCGCCACGAAGACCCGCCCGTAGATGCTCTCGGTGGCCGTGTTGGGCGCCGCCGAGGTCGAGCCGGGCCACTGCACGTTGCACCAGCCCACGTCGTTGGTCGCGGCGTCGGGCTCGGCGAAGGTGGTCAACTGCACCGCCTCGGCGGGCAGGTACTCCGTCGCGCCGTTGAGGTCGGCGAGGTAGGTGCGGCTGCTGGCGCCGCTGCCGACGATGAAGCGGATCGCCACGTCGTACTCTCCCGGCGCGGGGGCGGTGAGGAAGGCGCCGTACAGGTCGTTGCTCTGCGTGCCTCCGCCCCGCGCGTCACCCTGGTAGCCGACCGGCAACCATCCCGACCATCCCGAGGGGCTCGTGCCGCGGGGCCCGAAGGCCGCCTCGGCGGTGATTCCCGCGCCCTGCCCCGCCGCGTCCGTCACGCCGGCGGCGAAGATCTCCGCCTGGACCAGGAGCTTGGCGGCGGCGTTCTCCACCCCCGCTACGAGCGGCCGCATCTGCACCCAGGCCCCCGCCGGCGCGGTGACCGTGAGCAGGCCCTGCTGCTGCTTCTGGTAGCCGTTGGTGCTGCCGTCCAGATCGCAGTAGCTCCAGGCGCCGGCCCGGTAGCGGAAGCGATAGGCGTAGGCGTGGTTGCCTTCACCGGGGTTGAGCACGCCCTGGTACTCGTCGTTGTTGTTGGCATCCTTGCCGAAGTCGGCATCGGTCCAGGTCCACGACGCTTCGGTCGAGCCGTCGGTGCCCGCGACGCCGTGGCCGAGCTGGCCCTGGACGTCGGTCGCCCGCCCGGCGGAGTTGGTCACACCCGCCTTGTAGACCTGGCCGAAGACGGTGAAGCCGGTGCCCGCCACGACCTGCCCGTTGGGCGGCCACTGGAGGACGCAGAAGTCCACGGTCGAAGGAGGCGCGGCGTTCACCGTCAACGAGCCCTGCCGCGCCGGGTCATACGTCCCGCTGCTGCCGTCGAGGGTGCAGTAGGTCCAGGGGCCGTTCTGGTACTTGAAGCGGTAGGCGTAGGAGTAGGAGCCCAGGGCG
>JACRCT010000941.1 GCA_016218885.1 Deltaproteobacteria bacterium
GGGTAGTGCAGCCGCTTCAACGAATACTGCACCTTTCCGGCGGCGGTGATTCCCCCGTAGAACAGCGCGTCCCGGGTCTTGGGAATGAGGGCGAACCCGGCTCCGGCGAGCGCGAGCGCGGAGGAATTGGAAGGCAGCTGCTTCCAGGTCTCGGACGCCAAGTCGAGCTCCCAGAGGTCGGTGCCCACTGCGCGCGGAGAGTAGTGGAACCCCCCGTAGAGCAGCAGGCGATCGGGCACCTCTGAGTCGATCCACATGGCGAAATACTCGCGCCCAACGGGGCTATCGACTCCGCCCGACCAGCTCTTGATCGGGGCGAACTCGAGGCGCCGCCCGGTGACCGGAAGGCTCGCCGTCACGGTCTCCTCTCCGCAGTCGATCGACAACGAGATGGAGATCTCGCCCGTCGCCCCATAGGGCGCCTTCAGGGAGAGGCTCTTGCCGTCGGCAGAGAGCCGACCGGTCCAACCCTCGGGTACGGCCTGCAGCTCGAAGACCGCGTCAGCGCTCGTGGCCGCCAGCGGCACCGTCAGGCGCCCGCCTTCGCTTACGACAAGCGCAGGATCCGGCAACTGCAGCCCGCACGTGGCAGGGCCGGAATCGGCAGGACCGGCGTCGGAAGGGCTGGCGTCCAGAAGTCCGGCATCCGCGGGATCTGGACCCGCATCGGGAGCGGGATTGCGCGAAGGCTCGCTCTCACCGCATGCGCAAAAGCATACGCAGGCGAGAGATGCCAAGAGCAGGACTGCTGGTCGCATTCTCATCGGTGCTCGCAATTCTGGAATCGCCGCCCATGGCGGCGGGAAAAGCGGGCTGCCGCCGTGCAAGCCGGGGGCCGTCTGCCGTCGCAGCGCTGGGAGACGGGTGCGATGCGAGTCCTGGGGGCTCGGGAGTCGCGCTGCCAGTTTCCTGGCATCGGGTTTCTACCGCGGCGTCGGCTGCAAGGCCCTCGAATGCTGCCTGCTACGGGAACCGCCCACTCGCCGCGAGCACGTCGAGCAGCGCCTGCCGCGCCGCGTCCTCGGCGATGGCGGCGAGGGTCTCGGCGTCGCGGGCGCGGCGCTCCGCGTCGACGACTTCGAGGTTGGTCGTGGCCCCGGCGATGTAATCCATGTTGGGCAGGTCGAACGCCTCTCGCGCCTGCTTTGCCGAGCTCCGCGCGGCCTGATAGGCCGCCTGCACCTGCTGGAGCGTGGCGTAGGTGGTGCGCACCTCCGCCTGGACCTGGCGCACCGCCCCTTGCAGGGCGATCTCCGCCTGCGTGACCAGCACCTTGCGCTCGTCCTGCTGCCCATAGCGCAGGCCCCCGTCATAGAAGGGAATGCTGAGCAGGAGCTGGGCCTGCCAGCCGGTCTCCGGCTGCGTGAGCGTGGGCGGGTTCTGGTAGAAGGGCTGGAAGGTCCCGGTCAAGGAGGGCATGTAGTCGGCCCAGCTGCGATTCAACCGGTTCTTCGCAACCGTGACCCGCTCCCGGAGCAATCGGACATCCCCCCGCCGCTGCTCCGCCTCGCGCAGCGCCTCCTCGAGGCTGAGGGGCGTCAGCAACGTCGGTTCAGCCGCGGCGTCCACTGCTCCGTCTTCGGCCAGCACCACCCCCAAGGCTTCCTGCGTCCTGGCCAGGTTGCTGCGCGCGAGCAGCGCCTGGGCCCGGGTCGATTGCTCCTCCTGCTCGGCGCGCACCTCGTCGAGCCGGTTGCCCACACCTCCGATGCGCCGGCCGTGAGCGTGCTCGAAGTGCGCCTGGGCCGTGCGGAAGGCGCGATCGCTCACCTCCAGATTGCGCCGCTGGGCCACCACCGCCAGGTAGGCCCGCGCGGCGCCGACGGCCAACGAGCGCCGCACGTCGTCGGCCGAGACCTTGCTCAGCTCTGTCTGATCCCTGGCCTGGAGCCACAGCATCCAGCGCTGAGCCGCGACCAGTGGGATCAAGAGCTGGGCGCTGGCCGACAAGGATTGGGCCGCCTGGACGACCACGCGCCCTCCGGCATTGACCTGGACTCGCTCCTGGTCGAGGCGCTGACCCAGTGTGGAGCCCGTCAGGAGGGGCAGAGACCCCGACCGCGCCTGACGGACCAGGGCCTCGGCGCGGAGGATCTCCTGCTGGGCGATCAGCGCCGAGGGGTTGCGTGCCAGGGCCCGCGCGATCGCTTCGTCGAAGGTGACGCTGCGGGACGGCGCGGCTGGAGGATCGAGCTCCGCGGCTCGCACTTTCGCCCCGGCCACGAGCACGACGGCGCCAGCCGCGACGGCAAGGAGGCGGAAGATCGGAGAGTGAGGCCTCATCACGCCGCCCTCCCGTGCACGCCAGCTGCCGTCTCGGCTGTGGGGTCCTCGTGCTTGCGGCGCCCGAAGCGCGCGAGGAGCGTGTAGAGCGCGGGGATCAAGAACAGCGTGAAGAAGGTCGAGACCGTCAGCCCGCCGATCACCGCCCGCGCCAGGGGAAGGTTGGTCTCGCTGCCCTCACCGATACCCATGGCCATCGGCGCCAGGCCGACGATGGTGGCCAGAGTGGTCATGAGGATGGGACGCAGGCGCGTCCGCCCGGCCTCGATGGTGGCCTCCATCAGGTCCTTGCCCCGCGCCCGCAAGGTGTTGGCGAAGTCCACCAGCAGCACGCCATTGGAGACGACGATGCCCACCATCATGA
>JACRCT010000942.1 GCA_016218885.1 Deltaproteobacteria bacterium
CTCGAGGCCCTCGCCGTCGCCTACGTCGCCTTCGCAGTCGACCACTCCGCGCACTACCGCATCATGTTCGGTAAACGCCTCAATGAGGACGGCCGCTTTCCGGTGCTGGAAGAACTGGTCACCCGCGCCTTCGAGCTGCTCGACGCCGAGGTGCTCGCCGGTATCGAGTCGGGCCGCTTCGTCTCGCGCCCCCGCCGCGAGCTCGTCTTCGCCTTCTGGAGCCTCGCCCACGGCTTCGCCTCGCTCGCCCTGGTGCGCCGAATCAAGGTCAAACGGACGCTGGTGGAGCCCTATGTGCGACAGATTGTCGCTCCCTTCGTGGCGGGGTTGCGCGCGCTCTGAATCCCGTTAATGTCTCCAGTGGAGACTTGCCCTCTCCCCGACCCTCTGTGCGTCAGGAAGCTCTGACGAGAAAAGGAAGTCACGATGAGCTGACGACCGAACCTCGTGAAGCAGCCTTGTGGACGAACCACCCGGGTAAGGAAGGGTCCCCGCCCGGAAGCGAGTCTGGCGTGGTCGATGGATTGGACCCGGCGAAGCGCCGGTGAGGCCCGAGAACTGAGACTGCGAAGCGTAAGACAGCGAGCGAGCAGGCCGCAGGTAGGACACCCCGAAAAGGGAAATCGTTGGAGCCGACGCGCACGGAGGGGCGCGGAAGGCAATACGTGGGCGAGCGACCCGCTGACCAGCGCTCGTCCCGTCCGCCGGGGGCGCGCGACTGCGGCATGAAGCGAGGAAGGCTGCCAGGGAACCTGAGAGACCCTCCCACCTCCATGAAGTCGTGGAACGGAACGGCGAAGGAAACGAAACCGCCCGGGGTGGAAGGGAGTCGGAACAGGTCACCGTACCTTTGACGCGGCGAAGCGACCCACTCGCGAGCCAGCCGAGGGAGAGGCCTGTCAGGCAGGACAACCGTTGGAGGGAAAGATGACCGGGACGAAGGGCCTGGAGGACATCTCTACGAGACAACAGCGGATAGCGGAACTGGCGAAACGCTTCGAGACGCTGACGACGCTGAACCACCACGTCGACATGACGTGGATGCGGGAGGCGTACGGCCGCACGAGGAAGGACGGAGCCACGGGAATCGATGGTCAGAGCGCGGCGGAGTACGAGCGGGAACTGGAAGTGAATCTCCAGTCGCTGCTCGAACGCGCGAAGGCCGGAACGTACCGAGCGCCGGCTGTGCGGCGAGTGCACATCCCAAAGGGCAACGGAGACACGAGGCCCATCGGGATTCCCACCTTCGAGGACAAGGTGCTGCAGCAGGCGGTGAAGATGGTGCTGGAGCCAATCTACGAGCAGGACTTTCTGCCTTGCAGCTTTGGCTTTCGCCCCGGACGCAACACCCACCAGTGCATCGAGGAGCTGCGAGACGCGGCTCGGAAGATCGCCGGCGGGTGGGTGCTGGATGTGGACATCAAGAAATTCTTCGACTCCATCCCGCGCCCGCAGTTGCTCGAAGTGCTGAACCAGAGGGTGCGAGACGGAGTCATCTCGCGCCTTGTCGCGAAGTGGTTGCACGCGGGAGTGATGGAGGACGGGGCGACGACATACCCGGAGACCGGAACTCCTCAGGGAGGTGTGATTTCGCCGCTGCTGGCGAACATCTACCTGCACGAAGTCATGGACGCGTGGTTCGAGCGGGACGTGCGGCCGAGGATGAAGGGCCAAGCGCACCTCTTTCGCTACGCCGACGACGCCGTGATGCTGTTCGAGAAAGAGGAGGACGCACGACGAGTCCTCGCGGTGCTGCCAAAGCGCCTCGAGAAGTACGGACTCACCTTGCATCCGGAGAAGACGCGACTGGTGCGCTTCAAGCGGCCAGATCGAGACCGCACCGACGCTGACGGCGACGGCGGAGCGGGACCGGGGACCTTCGACTTTCTCGGCTTCACCCATCTGTGGACCCGAATGACGAATGGGCACTGGGTGATTCTGCGGCGGACAGCGCGCGACCGATTCACCCGAGCGGTCAAGAAGGCTTGGTTGTGGCTCAAGAGCAACCGGCACCGGCCACTCGTGGAACAACAGCAGGGCCTCGCTCAAAGGCTCCGCGGCCACTACAACTACTACGCCATACGCGGGAACAAGAACCGCGCGTGGAGCCTCCTCCGCCTTGTCACACGGGCATGGAAGATGTGGTTGGAGCGGCGCAGCGACAAGGCAGGGATGGGGTGGCGGCGATATCGGGCGATCCTGAAGCGCTTTCCGCTTCCGACGCCCGCGGCGTCCTCGTAGCGAATGTCCTAACTGAAGAGCCGGATGCGGTAATCCCGCACGTCCGGATCCGTGGGGGCCCCGGGGCAATCAACGCCCGGGGCTACCCGACCCCCCGCGGGGAGAGGGAGAGAGGAGGAGCTGGCTCTCAGCCAGCGGCTTCCCCTCCGCGTCCGTGAAGCGGGCCCTCACCTTCTGCGGACCTGAGAGCCAGTCACCGACTGGCGTGCTGGTCGGCAAGCTCACGTCGATGCCTGCCTTCACCTTCGCGGGAGCGAAGAACTCCTGCCCCGAGCCCTCCAGCGAGATCGACAGCTGGCTCTCGCTGGGCGCGGTGTAGGTGAACTGCACCAGCCCGCCCGGCCCGCAGGCGAGCGTTCCGCCCGGCCGCGCCTCGCCCGTCACCTTGCCATCCCTCACGCAGAACGCGCGCACGCCCCAGCTCTCGCCGCCGCCGCGCGGCTTGAAGCCGTCGTCAGCCGCGAGCCACGCGGGCACGGTGAAGGACGCCACCAGCACAACCACCGCCGCGGCGGCCAACATCACCAGCCACCCGCGCGAGGGCGGCGGTACCACCTCCGGCGCCTTCACCGGCAGCTTCCCCAGGATGCGCGCCTGCAGCGCGTCCAGCCGTTGCTCCGAGAGTCCGCCGCGCTCGAGCACCTGGTCCACCCGCCCGAGCCGGTCATCCCGCTCGCGGCAGCTCGCGCAGGTCTTCAGGTGCTC
>JACRCT010000945.1 GCA_016218885.1 Deltaproteobacteria bacterium
CCTGGCAAGTCGGGCAGCCGGGTGGCGCCCGAGGTGCTGCGCTCTCACCTGGAGGCTCTCCTGGCGGAGCCGCGGGAGCCCGCCCGCGTGTTGCCCTTCTTCGACGAAGCCGCATCCCTGCGAGGCGCCGTTCGAGCGGCCTTCTTCTTCGGCTTCGGTCGCTTCGACCGGGCCGCCGCCTCGACGGCCAGCAGGGCCCACTCGCGCATCTCCTCGGGGGAGTCGAGGGTGCTCTGGGGCGGAGTCCAGTAGCTCATCTCGATGGACTTGCCGCGCTGCTCGTAGACGAAAGGCTCGCCTCCAGCGCGCGCGAAGGCCTGCTTCGAGGTCTCGTCCACCTTCAGGTAGAGCCGCTCGTCGGCGATGAGCGCGACCGCCAGCTCGCAGCAGAAGACGATGTGGCCGCCCATCATGGCCCTGGCTCGGGTAGGGCCGACGGGTTCGAGGAGATCCATCACATGGGTCACGAAGGAGGCGTCGCGCATGAAGGCAGTCTACTCGCCTGAAGCGTGTGCGCTTGGCCAGACTGGTCGCCGAAGCAGGGCCGGCCGGTGCTAGGGTCCTGGCCCGTGAAGCCCTCCCGAACCACCCTTGCCTGGCTGCTGGAAGACGACCTGCCAGCGGTGCGCTACCGCACGTTGACCGAGCTCCTCGGGATGCCCGCCACCGACCCTGAGGTGCGCGCGGCACGGGCGGCCGTCCCTGAGAGCGCGGATGTCGCGCGGGTCTTCAAGCGCATGCACCCGGACGGCTACTGGCTGCAGCGGAACAGCGCCGGCCAGCAGGTCGGCCAAGGCGTCGAGTACGGCTCCTTCGCCACGACGCACTACTGCCTGGCGGCCCTCGCCGAGCTGGGTCTCGACCGCAGCGATGCGCGGGTGGCGCGGGCCGCGGAGCGCTATCTGAACCTCCAGAGCAGCGACGGGGACTACTGGCGGCACATGTCCTGCCTCAACGGCTACAACCTGCGGACCTTCGCGATGCTGGGCTACCGAGACGATCCCCGGGTGCGCAGGACGCTGGAGCTGATGCTGCGGACCGAGCGCGCCGACGGCGGCTACCTGTGCGAGATGCACGAGGGCAAGCGGGTGAAGAAGCCGGTCGCCAGCTGCATCCGCGGCGCGGCCAAGATGCTGCTCGCCTTCGCTGCGTTCCCCGAGACCCGGAGCACTCGGCGCTGCCAGGCCCTGGTCGATTACTTCCTGCGGCGCGGCGGGCTCTATCGCATGGACCAGCCCGACGTCCCGGTGGTGAGGGAATCGACCTGGACGGTCTTCCCCTTCACCTGGGGCAGCGGGCTTCTGGACGTGCTGCTGGGCCTGAGCGTCCTGGGCTTGGGGAGGCGCTCCGAGCTCGATCGCGCGTGGCAGGTCCTCGCGGAGAAGCGCGATCCGCACGGCCTCTATCCGCTCGACTGGACGCCCGCACAATCGCTGCTCAAGGCCGGCAAGCGGGGCGCGCCCAACAAGTGGGTCACCCTGTACGCCCATCTCGCGCTCGCGGCCCGAGATGGCAGGAAGCAGGCGCGACAGAGGGGGCCGATCCCACCAAGGGCTGCCCGCTCCTCCTACTAGGCTGGGCCTTCGTCTTGTGCCACACAGAGGGACCAGCGCCCCGAGTCCAACTCAAGGTGTCGAGCGAGCGGGGGGCCGCCGGTCCCAGGGGACTTTTCGGAATTCGGAACCTGGCCCCTAGGGCACCAGCCGGGGCAGGTCGAGGATGAAGATGGGGCGGCCAGTGCCGAGGATGGTCACCCCGGCCAGTCCGGGCAGCAGATCGAGCGGGCGGGAGACGGGCTTGAGCACGGCCTCTTCCTGACCGAGCAGCCTGTCGACCTCCAGCGCCATGGGCCCCGGCTCGGCCTCGACCACCACGTGGGGCCGGGCGCCGGGGGCTCCCGTACGCTCCAGCCGCAGCAGCTCCGCCAGCACGTGTACCGGGAGCAGGGCGCCGTCGTGAGAGAGCATGGGGGCGTTGCGGCTGCGCGAGAGCGTCTCGGGGACGACCTCGACCACCGCGCGCACCTTGGCGATGGGCAGCCCGAAGACCTCGTGCCCCACGCCGACCAGCAGCACGTTCACCACCGCCACGGTCAAGGGCAGCCGCAGGGTGAAGCGGGTGCCATGGCCGCGCTGGGAGTCGATGTCGAGCGTGCCGCCGACACTCTCCACGGCGCGCTTGACCGCGTCCATGCCTACCCCGCGCCCGGAGACGTCGGTCACCGCCTCGGCCGTGGAGACGCCGGGCAGGCAGCACAGCAGGAGCGCCTCACGCTCACCCATGGTCGCCGCGGCCTGCTCGGTGATGAGCCCGCGCTCCAGGGCCACCGCCTTGAGCCGGGCCACGTCCATGCCCCGGCCGTCGTCCTCGATCTCCAAGAGAACGCGGTCGCGGTCGCGGCGAGCGGCCACCACGATGCGCCCTCGCGGTCCCTTGCCCAGCTTGGAGCGGTCTTCGGGATCCTCCAGGCCGTGATCGATGCAGTTGCGCAAGATGTGCAGGAGAGGGTCGGCGAGCTCGTCGAGGATGGCCCGGTCGAGCTCGATCTCCGTGCCGGCGATGACCAGGTCGACCTCGCGGCCCTTCTTGCGGGCGATGTCGCGGGCGGCGCGCGGAAGGCGATCGGTGATGAGCGACAGCGGCGTCATGCGCACGCTCATCACCTTGTCGTGCAGGTCCTTGACCAGCGCGCGCAGCCGATCGACGCCGGCCTCTACCGGGGTGCGATGGGCCTCGGGGACGGCCTTGGTGACCTCGCGCAGATGAGCGACGGCGAGGAGCAGCTCACCCGCGGAGTCGAGGAAGTAGTCGAGGATCTCGGTCTTGACCCGCACCGTGCGGGCCGGCTCCACGCCCAGCGGGCGGGGTGGCTCGGGCTCAGGCTTGGTAGGGGCGGGGGCGGGTTGGGACCTGGCCTCCACCGGCGAGATGTCGACCGTCTCGAGGTCGGCGACGGTGGAGAGGGCGCGCTGGATGGCCTCTGTGCCGTGAGCGCCCTGGACCTCGATCTCCAGGGCGAGCATCCCCTCCGGGATTCGCCCGGCCTTGAGATCCTCGAGTGGGGGGCGGACCGTGAAGATGTTTCCGAGGGAGGCGAGCTTCTTGTGCACCAGAAAGGCGCGCACGCCCGGGACTACGCAGCTCGGGGCGATCTTCACCTTCACCTGCAGGTGAGGGGGCAGCGCCTGCGGCTCGGGCTCAGGGAGGACCGGGATGGGCTCGGCCGCCGAGACGAAGGCCGGGATGACGCGGGTCGGGCCGGGGGCCTGGCCGGTGAGCGCGAGCAGCCGACCCCCCAGCCGCTCGATGAGCGGAAGGGCGTCGGGCCAGGGAACACCGGCGCCGGCGGCCTTGACCATGGCGGTCAGGTGGTCCGTGGCGGCCAGGAGCACGTCCGTGGTGTCGGCGTCCAGGGCGTCGGGGCGAGAGCGGGCCTCGGCGACGAGGTCCTCGATCCGATGGGCGAGCACTGCTATCTGCTCGAAGCCCATCGAGGCGGCCATGCCCTTGACCGAGTGGGCGTGGCGGAACATCGCGTCCACGGCGGTTCGGCTCTTCTCCTGCTCCAGGCGCACCAGCTCGCGCGCAAGCCCCTCGAGGTGCTCCAGGGCCTCGGACGCGAACAGCCCGAGGTACTTGGACATGTCGATGGGCATGGGAAGGCAGCCGTAAGCCGTAAGTTTTAAGTCGTAAGTTCCTGGTCCCGGGCTGCAGAAGTGGACCGGGTCTGCATGCCCGCCCGCGAGGTGTTCGCAGGACGGCCTCCGCGACCACTGCTGGGACTGCCGAAACCCTAGCGCCGACGACTTGGAGCCTACGAGTCGCCGCTTCTCATGCCCCGAGGACTTTTTTCACCACTGCGAGCACGTCTTCAGCCTTGAAGGGCTTGACGATGAAATCGCTGGCGCCGGCCTCGATGGCCTCCATCACCAGCGACTCCTGCCCCAACGCGCTGCACATGACGATGAGGGCCTCGGAGTCGAGCTTCACGATCTCGCGGGTGGCCTCGATGCCGCTCTTGAAGGGCATCACGATGTCCATCGTCGTCAGGTCGGGCTTGAGCTCTTTGTACTTCTCCACCGCCTCGAGCCCATTGGCCGCCTCGCCCACGACCTCGAAGCCGCCGGAGGCGAAGATGTCCTTGATCATGTTGCGCATGAAGATGGCGTCGTCGACGATCAGGATGCGCTTCGCCATCGCATGTGCCTCCGGAGCCTGCCCCAGAACAGTCGCGGAGTGGAGTCTGCGGCGTTCAGGCGCGGCGACGTTAGCACGGGCCCTGGCGGCCCTCAAGCAAGCCGCAGCCTCCTTTGGCCTCCTCCCACCTCAGGGCCGACACGCGCCGCCGTGGAGGCAGCCAGGCACGCCGTCGCTGCCCCTCGGCGATCTCGGACGGCGTTTTCGTTGCCATTTTCGCGGTCGTGCCTGATAAAGCAGCGACTCGCCATGATCCGAATGAGCCCCCGAGCCCTCGTCATCGCCGGCGCCCTGGTTGCCCTAGGGGTGGCTGCCGACCAATGGACCAAGCAGTGGGCTGCCGCCCGGCTCCCGGGCTCGCCGATGAAGGTGGTCGACGGCCTGCTCTCCTTCGAGTACGTCCTGAACCGCAACGCCGCCTTCGGTCTGGGCCAGTCCCTGCCCGAGTCGATGAAGGTGTGGATCCTCATCGGGCTGACCAGCGTGCTCACCCTGGTGCTGATCGGGGCCATGCTGCGCAGCACCGACCTCCCCAGCCAGATCGGCTACGCCGCCACGGTGTGTGGCGCGCTCGGCAACATCATCGACCGCGTCCAGCTGGGCTACGTGCGCGACTTCATCCTCCTGTATTACCAGGAGCACCGCTGGCCGAACTTCAACGTGGCAGACATGTTGGTCTGCATCGGGGTGGGCGTGCTGGTGGTCCTCGGTGGCCGCCAGAAGAAGGACCAGCCGGCCTCGCAGCCCCAGTCCTCCGCGCCCAAGCAGTAGCTCAGCGTCCCGACTGCTGCTTCACCAACGAGAGGATCTGCTTCTCGAGCCCGTCGTCGTCGAGCACCGTGACCGCTCCGTTGGCATGTCGGGCGACCCCGTGCACCGAGGGCAGGCTCTCGCCTGGGGCGGTGGCGACGTCATCCAAGGTATGAATGCCGTCGACCCCGGTCACCAGCAGCCCGAGATCGCGCCTTCCCCGATTGAGGATGACGACCTTGCCGCCGTCCGGGGCGCTGCCAGCGGGGATCTGGAGCAGGGCCGCGAGATCCACCACGGTCACGACGCGCCCCCGCAGGTTCATGATGCCCCGGATGGCAGCCGGGGCACGCGGAACCTGGGAGGTCATCGTCGGGGTCACGACCTCACGCACGGTCGCCAGGGGCAGGCCATAGCGCTCGGAGCCGATGCGGAAGACGACGTGTCGCACGCGCGGAGTATAGCGCTACAGCCTCACCACCGGGCTCTCCAGTCGTGTGCCGTCGACGGTCAGGCCAATCGTCTCCGGGTCGCCGCCGATGGTCGCCTCCAGGTCGTGACGGGAGTGGACCAGCTCGCCCAGCTCGGCGAGGAAGCCGTCCCGGAAGGCGAAGTAGCGCACTCGCTCCGGGTGAGCGACCTTGTGGTCGGCGGCGGCCTTGAACAGCCGCAGCTCGCGCTCGGTGGGCTTCACGATGTCGATGGTCGTGCTGCGGTTGCGCGAGGCGATGCGGTCGAGCTTGCGCAGGCTCGTCGAGCCGCAGTCTATCCACTGCAGCGGCTCGCCCCGCTCGTCCAGGCGCACCAGGTCCGGCTTGTAGTGCTGCTCGGCCGAGAGCTCGATACGCAGCGCGGGATCGTAGAGGAGCAGCCAGGCGAGCAGCTTCATCAGCACGTGGTCGAGCGACTCGCCGCGCTTCTTGGAGAGGAAGAGCCTCTGTCGAACCTCCGGGAAGCCGCGCTTCGGGTGGGAGAGCCGGACCTCCAGCACGAGGTTGAGGGGTAGCCCGAGGGTCATCCGATCAGGGCCGTGGCGAGGGGGGTGGGGACCAGGGCCCCCGCGGGATCGCCCGCGCGCTCGACCTCGACCGCCCAAAGGTAGAGGCAGGTGTAGTAGGCCCCGCGGGCGAAGGAATGGACGATGCCCAGCGCGACCAGCAAGAGCCCGCCTGCCACGACCAGGGTGATGACCCCCGGCACTCCCATGGGGACGAGCACCAAGCCGAGCGCGCCCAAGACCGCGAAGATAACGAGCCCGGAGAGGCCGGCGATGGCGCGCAAGCCGATCTCGCCCACGGCGATCTGCAGCAGCCCTCGCGAGTGGATCTGCCGGGCCCGCTTCAGGGCGGCGAAGAAGCCGAGGTCCTCGATCATGATGATGGGCATCAGCAGGCAGGCGAGGACCTTCCAGGCGGCGTCGACCAGCCCGCCGAAAAGCCCGCGGCCACGGCCCTGGTTGCGGGAGGTGAGCATGTTGACGATCGCGCTCACGACGGCCATCCCGAAGATCCCGGCGGCGTTGCGCCCTACGTCGCGCAGGGCCACGCCGAGGTCCGGCTTGAGGCCCTTGAGCCAGGCGTCGACCATGCTCACGGTCATGCCCAGGATCACGGTGTTCCCGAGCTGGGCGAACAGACCAAACCCGGCCAGGACCACGGCGAACACCACGCCTCCTTGCTGCACGAGCGTCTGCGCTTCGCCTCCGGTGACGGCAAC
>JACRCT010000946.1 GCA_016218885.1 Deltaproteobacteria bacterium
CGACCTGATGCTCTTCGACTGCGGCGAGGGCACGCAGCGGCAGATGATGCGTTTCGGCACCGGGTTCGACGTCAAGGACGTCTTCTTCACACACCTTCACGCCGACCACTTCCTGGGGATCATCGGGTTCGTGCGCACCTTGTGGATGGCCGACCGCATCGACCCTATGCGGCTGTATGGCCCCAAGCCAGCTGGACGCGTCCTCTCGCAGGCCCTGGGCCTGGGGCTGCAAGGCGCTCGCTTCCCCATCGAGATCCACGAGCTGAGCGGGGGCGACGTGGTCAAGCGCGACGGCTACGAGGTTCACGCTTTCAAGGTGGACCATCGCATCAACGCCCTGGGCTTCGCGCTGATCGAGCCTGATCGGCCCGGGCGCTTCAACCTGGAGCAGGCCAGGGCGCTGGGCATTCCCGAAGGTCCGCTGTTCGGCAAGCTGCAGCGCGGGCAGGCGGTCACCTTGCCCGATGGCCGGGTGATCGAGCCCTCGCAGGTCGTGGGAGCGGCGCGGCCAGGGCGCAAGGTGGTGATCTCCGGCGATACCCGTCCCTGCACCTCGACCCGCGAGGCCGCGACGGGTGCCGATCTGCTCATCCACGAGGCGACCTTCGGCGACGAGGAGATGGAGCGCGCCCTCGAGACTTCGCACTGCACCGCACGCGAGGCAGGCAGGCTGGCCCGGGAGGCTGGCGTGCGCCGGCTGGTCCTCACCCATGTCTCCAGTCGCTATGACCTGGACGTCTCGCCACTGCTCAAGCAGGCACGCGACGAGTACCCCCTGGTCGAGTACGCCAAGGACGGGTGGGCCGTGGACGTGCGCTACGCCGACGAGGGTTGACTGACCTCCCACCCTATTGGCAAGCAGGCATGGCCTCGGCAAGGAGAGCGAGCTGCGTTGACAGCTCGGCTGAATAGGAGCGCGCAGTCGATGGGGTGCGCTGCCGCGCAACAGGGAGGCTGGCCGGCGCCAGAGACCGCCAGGTCTCCTTCGTCAGCGCATGGATGCTACCCAGGCTTCGTCAGCGCATGGATGCTACCCAGGCAGAGGAGAGAAGCCGCGTACCCTCAAGCCAAGGGAGTGCTCGCCAAGCTCCCGCGGCTCAGCCCGCATAGCGCTTCTTCATCAGGAAGAGGATCGCGTCCTGGGCGCACGCCTCGCAGTAGCCGTAGCGCTCCCGCATGGTCTTGAGCGCGTCCTCGACCTGCGAGAGGTCCTTGGGAGAGAGGTCCTTCTTGTCGTCGGCGAGAAAGCGCAGGACCTTCTCCGCGTGGCGCTTGAGCGTCTTCTTGCGCTCGTCGAAGTAGTGGTCGCGCACTCGCCGGAACAGCTCCGGGAAGGCTTTGGGGTAGTCCATCGCGTCATTGGGATGGTCGAGCTTGAAGGCGCCGATGGCGCTGATGAGCCCGCGCCGGAACTCCCCGCGGTCCTGGTCCTTGGGCATCACCACCGCCTCCATCTCGGTCATGACCGGCTCGCTGGGCCTGTCATAGTCGCCGGTGACGCGGTTCTGCAGCTTCTCGCCCTTGACCCAGTGCGAGACGTTGAGCACGTAGCGCTCGAACAGCTCGCGGTACTGAGCCTCGGAGATGAGACCCAGGCTGTCGCGGATCTCCTCGTCGATCAGGTCCAGATACTCGGCCTCCACCAGCTTCACGAATTCCTCGTGGTCGTGGAAACCGTCGATGACCTCCTGCTGCAGGTACTCGTAGACGCTCTTGTCGCGACAGAGCGAGCGCAGCTCGGCCAGGACGGACAAGGGGGTGAGGCAGCGGCGCTCGGGGTCCTGCGCGGCATTGAAAAGCGCGGTCTTCACCTCGCGCGCCGAGGCCCCGGCGCCGCCCTCGTAACGAGGATAGGTGTCCGACTCGCGCCACACCTCTGCCACGTGGCTCTTGAGCTCCTTGCCCTGCTGCATGGAGAGCCGATCGGGGATCTCGCTATGGTCGTACAGCTGCAGCTTCTCGACGGGCGAGAGGTCATCGACGATGTCCTTGAGCGCTCCCGCGAAGCGATCGGAGATGGGCTTCTTCAAGCGGGTCAGCACCGCCCACATCGCCGCCACCCGCGTGGCGTGCGGAGCCACGTGCCGACCCACGGTGCGTGCGTTCACCTTCTGATCGTAGATCTCCTGCTCCACCCGCCAGGTGCGCAGGTAGGGCACGCGGACCAGCTCGATTCGTCCCTTGAAGCTCGCGAAGTCGGGCAGCTCCTTGAAGGCCACCACGTGCTTGTCGTTGGAGGAGGCCAACAGGAGAGCGTCGAGATGGAGCACGAAGTGCTCCAGCGGCACCATGGCGGTCTCGCTGGTGCCCAGCAGATACTTGAAGGCCTCCACCGGGCGCTTCAGGAGGTCGGCGTACTCCACCATCCCGCGATTGGACAGCACCAGCGGCCCGTAGGGCTCGAACAGCGACAGGCTCTGCAGCGCGGGGGGAAGATTGGCCACCGACTTGTCCGCGGTGACCTGATGGTAGGCAGCGTCGACCGACATCTGCGGCTCGACCGTCACCACCGCCTGCTGGTAGCGCCGGTTCACGAAGAAGCGCTCCACCTGCACGTGGCGCAGCACCTTGAGATAGTCGCCGTGGTACAGACCCAGCAGCGCGTCGAAGATCGACCTGCACTTGTGGCACAGGTCGCCCTCGAGCACGTAGCGCGAGAGCACGAAGTCGTCGGCGCCCTTCTCCTTGAAGTGGGTCTCGAGGAATCCCTTGCGCTCTGCCTTGGGGATGAGGAACAGCGGGTGGTCCTTGAGCTCGCAGGTCAGCCGGGTGTCGAGCGCTTCGCCCTCGAGGTGCGCGAACGAAGAGAGCTCCCGGCTGGCGCTGGCGCGATCGTGGAAGCCCAGCGAGCCGCCGTGCAGGGTCTTCTCGGAGGGGAAGAGCCAATTGAAGCGATAGAGGGCGCCCTCGGGGGTGCGGCTGTAGGCCTCCATCCCGCGCATGATCGCCGCCACCAGCGAGCTCTTGGCGCTGCCATTGGGGCCATGCAGGAGGATGAGCTTGTTGACCTGGCCCAGGCGGACGAAGCTGCCCAGGATCCGATAGATGGCGTTCTGCACCTCCTCCTGACCGGCCACCCGCCCCTCGCCATCGAGATCCAGGTCGAAGAGCTTGAAGCGGCGCACCGGCCCGCCCGCCCCGGCGCGAGTCTCGGTGCCGAAGTGATCGAAGACGTCGCGGACGTACTGCGCCGAATTGCGGGCGAAAGTCTGCGGCCTCGCCAGCAGGAGCTCCAGGTACTCGTCGAAGGAGAGGATGGTGCGGTCATTCTCGAAGGCGGTCTTGACCATCCCTCCGACGGTGGACAGGTAGCGCTCGGCGTCGCGCTGGGCGCGCGCCTCGCTGCGCTTCGAATCGGCCACGGGGTGCCTCACAGGGGTGGGGCCCCTCTCCGCTGGGCGGGGAGAGGCGGGAAGAGCCAGTCGCCCTACAGCAAACCAGAGCGTGCGGCCCTCAGGCAACAGGCAAGCAGGGCGCCGCTTCCCCTTCGCGTAGCGACAGGCCCTTGGAACCGATGGGGCCAATGCGCTACAGTTCGCGCTTCACTCTCAGCTAAACCCGAAAAACGCTCACGACCATGGCCCCGAAGAGCCCGATCATCGGTATCGACCTCGGCACCACCAACTCCTGCGCTGCCTTCGTACAGGAGGACGGGAAGGTCAAGCTCATCCCGTACAAGGGTGGCGACTACACCATTCCCTCGGTCTTCGCGATCGACGACAAGGGGAACGAGCTGATCGGCCACGAGGCCAAGCGCCAGTGGCAGCTCAATCCCCGCAACACCATCTACGCTGCCAAGCGCCTGATCGGCAGGTCCCCCAAGGACCATGTCGTCAACACGATGCGCGAGGTGGTGGCCTACAACGTCAAGGCGGGCGACAAGAACGACGTCGTCATGGACTGCGCCAACCAGACCATGCGCCCGGTCGACGTCTCCGCCCGCATCCTCAACAAGATCCGCACGGTGGCCTCC
>JACRCT010000943.1 GCA_016218885.1 Deltaproteobacteria bacterium
ACTTGCCCCACGGCAAAGCTGCCCATCGTTGGGCAGGTCGGAGCAGGGTGTGCCGGCTCTCGCGATGGCCCCTGCTCGAACTTGCCCCACGGCAAAGCTGCCCATCGTTGAGCAGGTCGGTGCAGGGTGTCCGGCTCTCACGATGGCCTCTGCTCGAACTTGCCCCACGGCGATGCTGCCCATCGTTGGGCAGGTCGGTGCAGGGTGCTCCGCTCTTCGCGAGTGGCCCTGCCATGAACTTGCCCCACGGCGAGTTGTAGGACGTGCGGCAAGTCGGTTCAGGGTGCTCCGCTCTCCGTGAGTGGCCCTGCGCTGAACTTGCCCCACGGCGAGTAATAGGACGTGCGGCAAGTCGGTTCAGGGTGCTCCGCTCTCCGCGAGTGGCCCTGCCCTGAACTTGCCCCACGGCGAGTTGTAGGACGTGCGGCAAGTCGATGCGGGGCCGTCCTGCTCTCCGCGATGGCCGCAAGGGACTCTCATCTGGCTCTGCAGAGTGGGCTTCTTCTTCGCATCAGGCAGATGTGATCGGCTCGCCTCGCGCGTCCTTGGCGGTCGCGTGCCGCCCCATGTGTGCCGAGGTTTCGCTGAAGGCCCGGATCATCTGTAACTGCTTCTCCTCGTCTCCAGGGCTCGCAGCTGCGACGCGAGCTCCCGGGGTCGCAGAAGGCGGTTTCGCCCCGCCCTCGCGAAAGCGATGTCAGGGGTCCGCGCTATCAATGGATCGCCCCATCGGAGAAGGAGGGTCGAAAGGATGGAGGGGATCCATGTCCAGCGTGAGAGCGAAAAGCGGGCGGTCGTCGGGGCGGACGTGCGGGCAGTGCGCGCCAGAGGCAAGCTCTGGAGGCGGCTAAGGGGCAACGCCCTGGGCGGGCTCTCGTTCCGGCGCCGGAAGTCCATCGGCCCATACGTCGTGGACTTCTATGCCGAGGCCCTGAACCTTGCCGTACAGGTCGAGGTCCCGAGTACGGCGAGGCCGCGCGACTGGGGCCTGCTCTGCCAGGCCGAGCTCGAGAAGCGCGGCGCGTGCGTGGTGCGGGTCGGCGCCGACGAGGTCGAGGGCGACGTCGACGTGTGCCTGCGGCGCATTGCCGACGCCGTGCGCACCATTCGCGATCTTTCCTGAGAGCGCGACCTCGACCCTCCGCTCGCCTTCGAAGTGCCGACCGGGGCTGTGTCTCCCGATCGCGCGAAACTGAGGAGCACGGACCGGCTCCCTGGAGCGGCTCCGCAGAGCTGTGTGCGCGGCTCGTGGCGAAGTACGCGACGGAGCCCGGCATCGAGTCCCTCAAGCTGCTGCGCCTGGTCGCCTTCGCGTGGTGGACCGGAAACGGCGACCTTCACCTCAAGAACCTCTCGCTCCTTCGCGACGAGGACGGGAGCTACCGGCTGTCGCCGGCCTACGACCTGGTCAGCACCAGGCTCGTGATCGAGGACGATCAGCTCGCCCTGCCCGTCGGCGGCAGCCGGAAGGCGATCACTGCGCGCCAGTGGCTCGAATATGCCGAGTATTGCGAGGTCCCACCCAGAGCCGCGGCGAGGGCGCTACGCGGCGTGGCGGAGGCGCTCGAACCGGCGACCGGGCTCGTTGAGCGAAGCCTGCTGCCGGAGGACGCGCGGGAGGCCTTGTGCAAGCTCCTGCGCGAGCGAGCCCGGACGCTGGGCGAGGCGGCGTTGAAGGCGGGCAGGTAGCGGACGGGTCGATCCAGGCACGGGGAGCCGGCAGAGGTGTCGCGCAGGGTGCCGGGCGCCAAGGGCTGGGCTGCTCAGGCGCCCTCCGAAAGGCTGAGCGGTCGCTTGCCTGCTTTCCCTGCCAGGGCGCCGTCATTCGTGGCAGATGACTCGGGGCCAACTCGCACCTAGAACAGGCTGGCGGGCGGTGACGCGGTTGGTCGCCCAGCGGGGGTACATCCCATGACTTCACGCGGTGGGGGGCGTGGCGGAGCTCGCCACGGGCAGCCCGGTCTTCTCGGCGTCTGGAAAGGGGGGATCGCAGGGGCCGTCCTCGCCGGGCTGGCCTGCGGCGGCAACCAGGAGACGCGGACGGGAACGCTCTCGAGCGCGCTCGACGGCTGCCTGTTCGAGTCCACGGACGGCAACCTCGAGGTGAACGCCACGGGCAGGGAGGACTGGAGCAACGCGGCCAACCTGGTCACGAAGCAGGACAAGACGCTCAGGAGTGCGGACAACGCGTTCGGCCAGGGCACCAAGGAAGACCTCTCCGAGGTGACCGGGGTGAACGGCTCGATTCCGCCCAACAAGAGCGACCTCACTCGCTTCTATATCGCCCATGAGAACCTGGGCGGCAGCTTCTTCCTGTACCTGGGTTGGGAGCGCTCGAACGTGCTGGGCTCGGCCAACATGGACTTCGAGTTCAACCAGCTGGTGCAGCAGCAGGGCTTCGTGGACGGCTCGGTCGGGCAGTACACCGTCGCCCGCTCGCCCGGTGACATCCTCATCACCTTCGACTTCACCAACGGCGGCGGCAACCCGGTGCTCGGCCTGCTGCGCTGGCTGACGGCCGCGAGCGGCGACCCCGCCTCCGCATGCTTCGCGACCAGCAAGCTGCCCTGCTGGGGCCGGCGCGTGGACCTCTCGGCTACCCACTTTGCGGAGGGCGCGGTGAGCTCCTCGCTCACGTTCGGCGAGGCCGCCATCAACCTCACCGCGGCTGCCGTCTTCGAGGAAGGCCAGTGCATCAACTTCGCCTCTGCGTTCCTCAAGAGCCGCTCGTCGGCCTCCTTCAACGCAGAGATCAAGGACTTCATCGCTCCGACGACGGCGAACATCACCAACTGCGGGCAGATCAGGATCCACAAGGTGGACGACGCCTCGCCCGCGAACCCGCTCGCGGGCGCCCGCTTCCAGCTCTTCGAGGGCAGCCCCACCGGCACGATCTGCACCGGCGCCGCGGTGAGCCCGGAGGTGAGCTGCACCACCGATGCGAGCGGCGACTGCTCGATGGGGGCCGACATCTTCTACGGCACCTACTGCGTGGCGGAGGTCTCGACGCCGGCGAATCACGCCACGGCGCCGGCCCAGAGCGCGACCCTCTCCGAGGCCTCGTCCACGCTCACCCTCACCTTCATCGACCCGCTGCTGCATGGGGCGGTCAAGGTGACCAAGACTGGCAAGGACAAGCGCTGCCTCGCGGCAGGCAGCCCCGACGCGGCGTGCGTCTCGCTCGGGGTGCGTCGCTTGGCCGGAGCCGGCTTCACCCTCAGGAATGCGGGCGGCGCCATCGTCGGCACCCTGACCACGGGCTCCGACGGCACCGCTTGCCTGGACAAGGACAACGCGGTTCTGCCGTCGTCCCTGCTCATCGGCGCCGCGCTGACCGTCACCGAGACCGCCGCGCCGACCGGCTTCGCGATCGAC